>JAITQT010000020.1 GCA_031288745.1 Deltaproteobacteria bacterium | reverse complement strand
TGGTAGTAGACGAAGAGCACGATTGGGCCTATAAACAAGACGATGGCCTGCGTTATCAGGCCCGCGATTTAGCCGCCTGGAGGGCAAGGCAAAGTTCGGCCACCTTGATTTTAGGCTCGGCCACTCCATCGCTAGAAAGTTTCCAACGCTCAAAAAAAGGCTTATCCACTCTCCTTAAGATGGAATCGCGACCAGGGAGTGCCATCTTACCCGAGGTGGTTATAGTAGATCGCCGCCAAGAGACTAAAGGCGGGAGATCAGCGATTTCCCAGCCAGTAAATAACGCTCTGCTCCAAACCTTTGAGCGCGGCGAGCAGGCCTTAATGTTTATAAATCGAAGGGGGGCTTCGGCGCTACCATTATGCCTTTCGTGCGGCCAAACCCTTAAGTGCGAGCACTGTAGCCTAACTCTTACTCTTCACGCCGATATAGCTCGTCCAGAAGTAGAAAAAAGGAACGAGGACGTTAGCCGCCCTCTTTTGGCCAACAGTCTTTTGGTCTGCCACGGTTGCGGTTATCGAGCCTTCCCGCCCTCTAGTTGCCCCACTTGTGGCTCACCCTTAGTGCGATATTTGGGGGTGGGCACGGAAGGCTTAACGAAGTTGTTGGAAAAGAACTTTAAGAAAAAAGGTTTAAGACTCGATACCGATAGTGCTAAGGCTGCAGGTAGCCTAAAAAATATCTTGGAAAGCTTTGGACGCGGGGAGGCCGATTTTTTAGTGGGCACTCAAATGGCCGCCAAAGGCCATGATTTTTCTAATTTGACTCTTGTTGGGGTGATAGAGGCTGATTTAGGGTTAAATTTTCCAGATTTTAGGGCCGCCGAAAGGACTTTCCAACTCCTTAGCCAGGTATCGGGACGGGCGGGGCGCGGGGAACGTCCAGGGCTAGTCTTCATTCAGACTCGTAATCCAAGCCATTACGTCATGGAAGCGGTTAAAGAGCATAACTACGAAGCTTTTTACAAAGAAGAGATAGCGGTTCGCGAGGAATTAGGCTATCCGCCTTTCTCAAGATTGTGCTTGGTGCGTTTTAGTGGCCCGGAGGAGAAGATAGTCTTCGAGTTGGCCAGGGCGGCTGCGGAAAAAGGGCAGGAATTAATAGGCGAACGAAAGGTCGAAGAGTTGGAGATTTTAGGGCCAGCCCCTTCCCCGGTCAGTAAACTAAAGGAAAAGTATCGTTTTCAGCTTTTATTGAGAGCCCAAAAAGCCCAAGATCGTCACTGGATTTTAAAACTTTGGCTACCTGAGATTCGAAAAAGTTTACCGGCCGAAGTAACGCTGACCGTGGATATTGATCCATATAATATGATGTAATGGCAGTCGTTAAGTATCTGTTCGCAACTTCGCCTGGCTAACTTTAAGCCATCAAGCTAAATTATTAGTGGCAACACTAATCGGGGTAATTTTATTTTAATTATAAGTAAATTAATCAATTTAGTATTCAAATTAAAAAATCATATCATCCTCTTAGGGAAAAGCTGCTAAAGATCAATATTAAGTGTTTAAGAAATCGAAAAACTTAATTTTTGCTAGAAAAGCTAACTTATACCGTAGGCAGTAAAAAAAGTTACAGACAGATAAATGAGTTTAAACCACGAATCAAAACAAGTAAGTAACCGTTCACAAGGCCTCTTCAAAGCCGTGTTTTCCACTTTTCCGTTCGACTAAAGAAAGGGCTAATGGTTAGCATTCACCTTACCATTTTAAAAATCCATTAAAGGCAACCTTACAGCGTATTAGAACGCTTCTAAAATTCTCATAGCACGATAGGCCGCCTGGAATGGCTCGTGAACGGTTACACACAAATAAGGCGGAAAGAATTTAACTCTTTATGAGGAACACGCACCAATGTGATTAAAATCGCCTATTGGAATTAAGCTCTAGCGAAAAAGGTTTTGGTAAACGGTAAATAACTATCCTATTTTAGAGAGTTTCTTTCTTGATTAACACTAAATTTCAAGAAGGGTTTGATTTAGACTTTTTTCGCTCTTTATAACTCTTTATCACCGCCTGTCTTAAATTTAACCGCTAACATTGATCAAACGGAAAAAACATTTTTTTCAAACAAAATCATTTTAATATATGTAAATTACATAAAATTTTATTTTGACTATTTTAATTTTGGGTGTTTTTCAGGATGATTAATCTTAGAAAAGCGTGGTTTAGTCAAATAAACCTAAATTCCCGTTTTTTTTTACTAGCCGCACAATCTAGCAACTTTATAAAAATGAAATAAAATTTGCGTACAACTTTTTTATAGATTTAGATGTTAATTATTTATGGTATTTTTACTTTTAAAACATCATTAACCATTTTTACGGCTGTATCAATTAAGATACGGTTTTTATATTCTTTACAATAATGCCTGTTAAGAGAATCAGCAGCACTAGAAACTGAATAGGATTTTTTTTAGTGCTTGATCCAGATATATATAAGCTATACTAAATAAAAAAGAAATAAATATATGTCCACTAATCGTTTTTTTTATTATGATGTTTATTTGGCATAATATCAAGCTCTTTCTTTAAATAATCAAATAGTTGTTCAATAGTTTGCCTAGAATAATAACAAGGTAATAATTCTTCAATTAACTGATCTTTAGTCGAAATTACACCAAATAGTCTAAATTTAAAGCAATCATCCTTTAATTTTGTTTAATTAGAAAGCTTGTTAGGTGAAATATAACAACTTTCGAGAATCTCAATAAAGGGTCTTGTGGCCGGTTACGGATTAGAATCAGGCTTTTTTCCAATGGGTGTAGTAGGAGGCTTACATCCTTGTTCATCGAGTGAGGACGACGGCTTACATCCTTGTTCATCCGAGGCAGAGGCCTGGCTTTCATTAGGCAAGGGGGTTATCGGCTGGCTTTCTTTTTCATTTGATGAGGTCGATG
>JAITQT010000008.1 GCA_031288745.1 Deltaproteobacteria bacterium | reverse complement strand
AAGGGCTCAGACCATATTGTTACCTCCATGGCCTCCAGGGTTATTACCGGCCGGAACAGTAGAGTTATCGGGGGAGCATTTCAGCTTCCTAGGTAAATGCGCCTTTCCACAGCGCACGCAAAATAAAAAAATTAGTATTAAGATTATGTTATAATTTTAAGGACTGATAACGGTTTTTTTTCGACCATATATTAAGTATATGGAGTAAATATTACTGTGTCCGTTCCTAAGCCTTCTTGGTCGTAAACGCACGATTCAAGCCTATCGAAAAGGACAACACTTACCGCAACAATTTAACTCCATATAGGAGCTCAGCTATTCCAACGTCAATCAAGGTTTAAAGATAGGGTTGAAGCGCCAACCTAAGTGGAAACCTCTAAAGAACTATTGTTAAGATCTTAAAGGACAACTGTAAAGCTTAATTTCAACTTGAAATCCACCTCTGGCCGCCAAGTGGGGTGAAAAAAGACCTGATGAACGGTTACCTACCAAAAATATTCTTCGTCTACCTAAGTCGCTTTTGACGGCATCAGCAAAGTGCGCAATCTTTCGCTATTTTATGGCTCTTGCCAAATCATCGATACTCAGCTAAGAACGCTCAAATTTCTACTATGGGCATAACCCGCTTTGACAGCATAATAAAGCATAAAGATAAGCAACCCACTAAAATGGATTGAGCTATGAGCCCCTGAAACCATTGCTCTAAAAGGGCTCTAATGAGATACACACTCTTTCTTAGCCTATAAGTTACGCACGTTAAGACCCCAGTATCTTGGACAACACATTTTTTTGGGAAAAATTTTTCCAGATTATTTTTCGGCCCCCCTGAAAGTCCCTCAGGATAAGTGTTTCCTGAGTTTTACCCAAATTATCTTGGACAGCTCTGAGGATATTTCTATTTTTTATAACGAAAAAATTGACATTTCTATCTTGCATAACTAGGACATTTCTATTTTGTCGTAACCTAGAAGGTCTTGCGGCCTACCAACTCAAATGAGGTGAATAGTTACTTAAAATTTCTTCTTGACGCCATATAATTTTTACTGTAGTCTAGCAGAGAAAAAATTGTCTGTTTAACTTTAAACTGGAAATTCAGAAATTTTTGTTATCAGATAATTTAGTAACGCATCGGACTGATTTATTTTGGGCCTAAAAAAGAATGAAGAAAGTTTTTTTGTTGAACCTCTAATGTTAATAAGCGGGAATAGCTCAATTGGTTAGAGCGTAAGCCTTCCAAGCTTAAGGTTGCGGGTTCGATCCCCGTTTCCCGCTCCATCACGTGATTTCTTATAGGTCCTTAACGAATGTGAAGGACCTTTTTTATTAGGTTAATAGAGGGCTTTAGCTTTTTTTCATTCTTTATCATCCGCGTTGATTTATTGACAGCCGAAAAAACTTGGGGCATATTAGGGGGCAAAAAATTATTTTTGGAGCTTTTTTATACCCCACCTTTTAACGGAAATAGTTATCAAAAAACTCGCCCCTCAAGATAAGCCTTATAAGCTCTTCGACCTGGACGGACTTCATCTCGAAGTTTATCCAAATGGGCATAAGTACTGGCGTCTAGGTTCAGGACTAAAGGCAAAGACACACGGATTTCGTTGGGTCAATGGCCCCGGATTAGCCTTAAGATGGCCCGCGAGTTCGCTATAAAAAGAAAGGTCGAAAAGCTCTCCGGGGTGAGGCAGCCTGACCAAGTTCCCGCTCCAAAAAAATTCCAAATTTATATCTAACAATTAGGTTTTATTTATTCGTAAAACTCCACTTGCGTTACTCCGGCCCCGCCCTGAAGATTGGCCGGGGAAAAAAAATCTTTCACTTGGGGATGGCGACTTAAAAGCTCCTGCACCGCTCGCCTTAAACGCCCCGTACCCTGGCCGTGGATTATGGTGATGGCCTTGCGGCCATCAATTAAGGCCCGTTCGATTTCCTTTGCCAAGACCTCTTCAGCCTCGGCCACAGTTTGGCCAATAAGATTTAAAGATAAAAAAGGCTCTCTTGGGGCCAAACTAACTCTAACCGCCGGGGCCCCCTTTAAGCTCTCTGTCTGCGCTGGAGGGGCCGAGAGATCGCCTAGGCTAGCTTTAACCGTCATCGCCCCCGCTTCGACTACGTACTCGTTTTTCTCCCTCTGGCAACTTTTAACCACCCCTATCAGACCTAAAAGATTAACCATAACCACATCGCCCTCGGAGACGTTCGTTAGCCTTTCTCCTTGACCCTGTTGAGGCCGAGGGGGCCTGGCCTCGTTTAGCTTTTTATCTAACTGAGCCATCTTTAAGCTCATAGAACGTAAATCAGGCTTTTCACCATTGTCTAATAACTGGCGGGCCTCTTGTTTTAAGGCCTGAAATTCTTGGCGATAGCGATTTAAAGCCGCCTTAATCTCCGCTTCCATTAGCTCTAACCGCTTATTTTGATTAATTTTCCGGCGATTAAATTCTTCCCCGCTCTCCTTTCTAAACTTTTCAAGCTCCTTCTCCCTTTGCTCAACCTCGACTATTTTTCTAGCTAAAAACCCCCTTTCTTCGTCGAGCTTTTTTAAAAGCTCGGAGGCCTTCCTTTGGCCGTCGTCTAAGAAACTTTCCGCTCTATCAACTAAATCTAAAGGTAACCCAAGGCGCCTGGCTATAGCAAGCCCTCCGCTAAAACCGGGGGCACCGTAGCTAAGACCGTAAACTGGATGACCGGAGGGAGAAGAATTAACGGCCGCCGAGGCTACGCCCTCGGTTAAGGTGGCCCAGCTTTTTATTAAATGAAAGTGAGTGGCCGCGCAGACAAGGGCCCCGCTTTGGCGAAGTCTTTCTAAGACCGCCAGACCCAAGGCCGCGCCTTCGGCCGGATCAGTTCCTGCGCCTAGCTCATCGACAATAACTAAGACGCCAGGCTTAGCCGTTTCTAGGATAAAATTAAGGCCCTTAATATGACCGGAAAATGTAGATAAATCAGAGGTGATGTCTTGACCGTCGCCCATGAGGCAAACAATCTCTGAGGGAAAATCAATTCGGCTCCCTTCGGAAGCGGGGAGAGGTAATCCGGCTAAGGCTAGTAAGGTTAATAGACCTAAAGTCTTTAAAGCCACCGTCTTTCCGCCAGCGTTTACGCCGCTAACGACCATAATCGGCTCTTGGGGAAGAAGAGTTAAGTCTAAAGGCTTTAAAGAACGGCCATTTTGCTTAAGGCGTCGCTCCAAAAGAGGGTGCCTAGCCCCGATCAATTTTAGGCCCTCCCCAGGCGCATAATCGGGACTCCAAGCTCTCCAATGCATGGCTAGGCGAGCTTCGGCCATGATTAAATCTATTTTGGTTAAAGCCGCACCGCTAGTTTCTAATAGCCCTGATAACTCGCGACACTTATCTGAGAGGCGAATTAAAATCCTTTCTATCTCGCGCTTTTCCTCGCTTTTAATAAAGGCTAAGCGGTTATTGTCCTCCACCGTCTCTAAGGGCTCCAAATAAGCCGTGGCCCCACTCTTGGACCAATCATGGACTAGACCGCGGCTGCGCCCGGCGGCCGAGGCCCTGACCGGGACGACGAAACGTTCGTTTCGAGTGGTCACCAATTCGTCCATTAAAATGGGCTTAAATACTTCCGAGCGCATTAGTTCAGAGAGTTTTAAAGTCAAAGCACTCTTAGTCCCGCTAAGCTCTAACCTTAGTCTGGCTAAATTAGGGCTAGCCGAATCGAGAATTTCTCCATCCGGGCCCAAAGAGCGCTCCAAAATAGCAATTAATTCGGAAAAGTCAAAAAGAGAGGAAAATAAATCGCTTAAAAGGGGACGATCCTGACTAAACTGAGAAAAATAGGCTAAGGTCTCTGTCGAACTCTTAGCCTCCCAATAAATTTCTCTTAGTTCAAATGGGCTAAGCCTGGCACCCTCCGGGGCCAACCTAGAAAGGATAGGGGCTAAATCAATATGATCGCGTAGGTTAGGCCCTTCGTGAAGGCATAAGACGCTTCTAGCTTCTTGTATTATCTGCCAAGAAGATAGTATTTGCTCCGGGCTAAGCTCGGGCCTAATTTTAAGGGCTGCTTCAGCCCCAGCCTCAGAGTGGGTCTCCTCTTTAAGCCACCCCAAAAGGCCCTCAAAATCTAATAAATCAAGCGTTTGCTGGAGCATCGTCAGAAAGAGACCCTTTGGCGGCCAAAACGGCCTGGCCCTGAGCGAAATCTAAAGAGCCCTCGTAGAGAGCCTTTCCGGAAATAACCCCATAAAATAAAGGGTTTTGGCTTTGCTTTATCTTTTTCAAATCCTCTAGCCCGCTAACCCCGCCGCTAACGATAGTAGGTAATTGGCTTACTTGAGCCACTTGAGCGACTAAATCAATATTGGGCCCGATTTGGGCCCCATCACGGTCAACGTCAGTGTGGATGATTAGGCTTAAGCCCATATCTTTAAGCCGAGCGGCCGTCTCTAGTAGATCGAGCCCACCATCTTGTTGCCAACCCCAAACCTTTAGCGCTCTATTAGAGGCGTCTAAGGCTGCAGCCACCTTACCAGGCCATAGCTGGCAGGCCTTTTCCACTAAAGCTGGATCAAGGCAAATGGCTGTACCCATCACCAGGCGATCGATTCCTAGATCGAACCACCTCTTTAGGCGATCTAAACTTTTTAGCCCGCCCCCAAGCTGCAAAGGTAGCCTGACCATCCGGCGAATAGACTCGATAGCCTTTAAGTTTTCTTGATTTTGCCCCAGAGCACCGTCTAGATCGACTAAATGGATAAGCTCAGCCCCTGCCTTAACCCACCTTAGAGCCATGGCTGGAGGGTCGTCTCCGTAAACGGTTTTATCCTCAAATCGGCCCTTAACAAGCCTTACGCATTGACCATTTTTAAGATCTATGGCTGGTATTAGCTTAATTTTACAAGACCCCCTTGGTGGAAAAGGCACCTCCAGCGTGGGCCCTTAAAGCTTGCCTCGCGGCCAAGCCAGCGGCCTTGAAGGCCGCCTCGCACATGTGATGACTGTTTCGACCCCGGCGCACTATCAGATGAAGAGTCCAGCCCGCCTTTTGAGTTAAGGCGCGAAAAAATTCTTCTACCAAACATAGCTCAAAAGTACCGCAAACAGGCTGAGGCCAATCGGCCTCTAATTTAAAATAAGGCCGACGGCAGACGTCTAAGGCCGCCTCGGCCAAGCACTCATCCATAGGCACTAGGGCCCAGCCAAAACGCTGGTGGGAGGAAAAATCGCCTAGAGATAGGTTCAAGGCCTCCCCTAGCACTAAACCTGAATCTTCGACGCTATGATGATCGTCTACTAGCCCGTCGCCGCGCACCTTTAAATCGAGCCCCCAACCGGCGTAGCGGGCCAAGGTTTGGAGCATATGAGTAAAAAAACCAAGCCCGTTTAGGTCTAGGTTAATATCACCGCCGTCGAGGTTTAAGGAAACGGAAATAGAAGTCTCAGAAGTGGCCCGCTCGTACTTGGCCCTTCGAAGAAAATCGTTTTTTAGCACCACGGATCCTCCTTATCTTGGACCAATATCGAGCCCACGGGCCTAGCTAAGGCCACCAAACCCGTGCGGGCCATAGCCCTAATCCCAAAAGGGGCCAAACCCGAGACGGCCATATCCACGCTCATATCAGAGCCGGAAACCATCACGGTAAGGCTATCTTCTCTAATATCTACCAAAGTTAAACCTAAAAGAGTAACTAAGTTTAATAATTCCGCCCGCCTGACCCCTTCGGCGCTAACTGTAATCAAGGCCAATTCTCCAGTCATGGCCTCGCGGTGCTCGAGGTCTTCAACGTTAATGACGTCAATGAGCTTATTAACCTGTTTAGTTACTTGCTCAAGCATTCTCGCGTCTCCCGAAGTTACTAAAGTAATGCGAGTTACCTCCCTATCTTGAGTGGGCCCGGCGGCAATAGATTCGACATTATAGCCCCTTCTGGTAACTAAGCCGGCTACGTGCGATAAAACACCCGGTCGATTTCTAACTAAAATAGAGAGTATCTTTTTCAACGCCCTTCCTCCTCAAGTTCAAAAAAATCAGTCTGGCCCATGCCGGCCGGGATGAGGGGCATGACGTTTTCTTCCTCTAAAATTTTAACCTCCAACAAATATGGCCCGTCGTAAGAAAGCATCCTCTCGATGGCGTTAGATACCTCGGAGGCCTTGTCAATAGCCTCTGCGCCTAGGCCGTAGACCTTGGCCAGGGCCACAAAATCTGGGTTAAAGTTAAAAATAGTCTGAGAGTAGCGCCGATTAAAGAAAAATTGCTGCCATTGACGAACCATACCTAAGCAACCGTTATTTATGAGCATTATTTTAATCGGTAGATTATATTGCATAACCGTGGCTAACTCTTGCAAGCACATCTGAAAGCTGCCGTCGCCAGTGATTAAGACTATTTGACCCTCAGGTAAAGCGAATTGAGCCCCGATGGAAGCTGGTAAACCAAAGCCCATGGTCCCCATGCCTCCAGAAGATAAAAACTTTCTAGGCTTTAAACTCCTATAGTTTTGGGCGGCCCACATTTGATGCTGACCCACGTCGGTCACTAAGACCGTATCGGGCCCGCAGGCCTCGGAGAGTAACCCGATGGCCCTTTGGGGTTTAATCTCCCCATGGCCATCAGGAAAAACTAAACCATGACTGATCCTTAGACTATTTATCCTCTCTCGCCATTCGCCTCGGAGCTTTTTTTTAACTTTAGCGCAAACCAGTTCTAGCGCTTCCTTTAGATCGCCCACCACAGCTGTGTCGGGAGATAAGCGCTTTCCGATTTCCGCAGGATCGATATCGAAGTGAGCGATTTTGGCATAAGGGGCGAAGCGCTGGACGTTTCCAACCACGCGGTCGTCAAAACGAACGCCTAAGCCGACAATCAAATCGCTCTCGTTAATGGCTAAATTTGCGTACTTAGCCCCGTGCATACCAGGGAGCCCTAAGCAAAGTTGATGATCGTCGGGAAAGATCCCTTTAGCTTGGAGGGTGACCACCACGGCCATGTCCTGAGATTCGGCTAAGAACTTAATTTCTTCCGTCACGTTAGCAATGGTCGCCCCACCGCCGAGATATAAAATCGGCCTCTTAGCATTATCTAAATGCTCTACAAAGCTATCAATGGCCCTAACATCTGGCTTAGGCCGGGGGTCGTAGCCGGGGATATCGACTCTTTGAGGGGCCGCTGTCACCTCGGCCACTTGTATATCTTTAGGCACGTCTACTAACACAGGGCCAGGTCGCCCGCTAGAGGCTAGGTAATAAGCTTCATTTAAGATAGAAGGGAGGGTTTGAGGTTTTTTTATTAAATAATTATATTTGGTAACAGGTATAGAGATACCGTAGATATCGGCTTCTTGGAAACTATCGCTACCTAAACTGGACAAGGCCACCTGACCGGTGATGGCTAAAATAGGCACGCTATCCATGTAGGCGGTTGCTAAACCAGTGACTAAGTTAGTAGCCCCCGGGCCAGAGGTGGCCAAGACTACCCCGACCTTACCAGAGGCCCTAGCATAGCCGTCGGCCGCATGGATGGCCCCTTGCTCGTGTCTGGTGAGGATATGACGGACGCCAGAATCATAGAGGGCGTCGTAGAGGGGGATAACCGCGCCACCGGGATAACCGAAGACTAAATCTATCTTAGATGATTTTATAAAATCTATAATAGCCTCGGCACCGTTTCTAGGGCGGCGGCCTCCGGGGCGACCGTTCTTATTTTTTCGGTCGCCTTTATCATCTTTGGCTACCTGAGGCGATTTGTTATTTTGGTTCATAAAAATTAAGGCCTATAATATAAAGAAACGAAAAAAGGAACCTAAAAAAAGACCTGGTTAAGGGCCAAAAGCGGGAGACTAAAAAAGGCACCCAGTAGATTTATTTTAATCGAGCTAGCTCAATGAAATCCAGAGCGATAAGAAAAAAAACCATAAAAAAACTATCCCTTTAAGCTAATCGCCTAAACTCCAAAGCTTGCTTAAGAGTTTTGCCGTCAACGTATTCCAAATCCACGCCCGATGGTAGACCTCGAGCAAGCCTAGTAACAATTAGATCTTTATCTTTAAGGCGCTCGCAAAGATAAACGCAGGTGGACTCAGCCTCAGCCGAGCTACCGGTAGCCAAGACGATTTCCTTAATCGGCTTATTAAAAGAAGCCGCTAAATCAATGCGGTCTATTAAATCTTCGATATGCAGATCGTCTGGGCCAATCCCGGAAAGAGGGCTTAGGGCCCCGCCTAAAACGTGGTAGAGACCGCGGTAAAGGCCGCTAGATTCGACAATAAAAAGATCGGCTGGCGTCTCTACCACGCAAATTTGACAGAAATCACGCTCTAAACTTGAGCAGATAGGGCAAGGGTCCCTCTCAGCGTAATTATGGCAGGTGGAACAAAACTTAATTCCTTCCTTAACAGCCACCAGAGCTTGCGCCAAGTCCCTAACCTCGCTCTCGTCGCGGGAGAGAAAATATAAGGTTAAGCGGGTGGCGCTTTTGGGGCCTAAGCCCGGTAAGCGAGCCAAAAGATCGATTAAACGCTTTATCTGTGAGGGCTGCTTGGAAACCATTCCAACTCCTAAAAGCCGCGGCTAGAGCGGCGAAAAGATCGGTGGCTCTTGACACCGTCCCCTCCCTCAAGGAAGGGGATTAAGACTGAACTTAAGCGGTAGGGCTTCCTCTCTTGGGATGGCTGTGACTTTATGGGCCATATCCACCAGAGGCCTTTAAGGCGACCTACCCGGCTATGAAAATATTTTAAGCCTACTAAATCTGGGTTATTTTAATAACCACCAGCTAAGCACCTAAATTGAGCTTAACTTAGACGGTTACCTTATTTCTTTATGACGTAACCGTTAACCAAGTCTTTTTTTCCCCACGTTGCGGCTGGTAGCGACTTTCGAGTTGTAATTAAGTTTTAGCTTACCCTTAAGTTCTTAACATTAGTTCTTTTAACGTTTCTACTTAGCTCTCTGCTCCAACCATATATTTTAACTTTGATTAATGTTGATCGTAGCGCAAAAACCCCCCTCGAAAAAAATCTCTGGATATGGAGGCGGGACCATTTTTTTTCTGCCGACTCCAAAAAAAATTCTTATTGCTTTGCTTTCGCAATAAGGA
>JAITQT010000503.1 GCA_031288745.1 Deltaproteobacteria bacterium | reverse complement strand
TTCTAAATATTACGGAAATTTTTTTTTTCTAGATTTTCTGAAGGAAGTTTATTTTTGCCCAGGTGGTGGAATTGGTATACACGACGGACTTAAAATCCGTTGACTCGCGTCATGGGGGTTCAACTCCCCCCCTGGGCACCAAAACGTTATCTCTTATAAACTCTTAAGACCTCTTAAGAGTTTTTTTCTTTAGGTAGATAGAGACTTTTGTAAGCCTAAGTTTGTCGCATGGTAAGCGGAAAATATAAGAGAACCTCCCGCGCCTAAGCTCGGGAAAGAAAGGCGGGGAGGCTCTTTTTCGGCGACAGATTAAACTTTAAATAGCCTAACTGACCGCCAAAACTGAATTTAACTTTTTTATCGTCAAGCGAAGGAGCTTTTTTGTCTAAGGCGGCGGTAACGCCGGAACCGTTAGAACTGTTGGAACCAACTCAAGCGGCCGAATCGTTAGAGACGTCAAAATCTTCTTCGACGTAGACAAGAGAGAGACTGGTGATTTGGCTACCAAAATTGATCTTCAGTTCCAAAGACTGAAACTTGCCGTCTTAATTCATATCAATTGAAAATCCTAATGGAGAGTAAATCAAGTCTAATGACTTCCGCAGGCCTCATTTACCAAAAAGGCTAGCCCTCTTCTCTGAAAGAGACATAAAAGGTTTATCGTGTAGGTCAATGACAAAACCATAGAGATTGGTTCCTAAAGAGATTTAGGTTTGACGTTTAACAACTCAAAATATAAGTAAAAACGTATCAAACAATAAAGGCCTTATGGCGGATTTGTTGTCCAAGACAAATCCTAACGGATCATATTGAGCCTCCCCTCAGGAAAATTTATAATCGGAGTTTAGACTGCCCCGTTTCTCGCTAATCCCCTACTTGTCTAACTGTTGGCTCTTCGATTGGTCAAAACTGTAAAAGCTTTCCAATTTCATATGGTTAAAGTGAGCTACGAAAGATTTGCCGAGGACCCTCAATCGCTTTATGAAGCGAAAAGCGCATCTACAAATAGAGAATAAATCAATGATTTATCCTGACCCTGGTCAGTAAGATATGGTTGGCCTTGCGGATGTCTAACCTAAAAGAAGTGAATAGTTATAAATATTTATTATAGTTAAATTTTTTGAGAATTTCGGCTTAATATTTCAATTAGAACTGGATGTGGTCGGTTAATTCCAAGGCGTTGCTTTGAATTTCTTTTGGAAAGTAAGGCAAAGGGTTAATTTGCTATATTTAAAGTCATAGCCTCATCGCCTAGGACCTTGTAACCGGAACTACTAACTAAACTAGAACTAACGATAAGGCCTCTTATGGATAATGAAGAAGCTAACTTTTGCTTTGCCCTTTAATTTTTTTTGGGCGCTACGGGTGTATTGGCAATTGTTAATTAGCTTTCGTTGAACATCAATATTATAATTTTAGGCTTTGAGAGCTTCAGCTAGGCTTAGGCTCTCGCCGCCGCCGTAATTTGCTTGAACTGGGTCAGTTTCTAGTCTAAAAAAGCTTGCGCCGGCGTTAAAAGCGAAATTGGCTTTATTGGCGGAATTTGGGCGTGATTCTCTCAATTAACTTTCCCGCTCCAGACAAGAGGGCCATCTTTTTTGCACCCTTTATCTCCCAGTGCTTTGAATATTTTAAGAGCTTCCAGATAATTTTTTTCCGGTAAAGTTCTTGGCTTTTTAAGGTAAATTTGATTAACCAGACTATAGTTGTAGTATTTATATTTTAATAGTTAGCATAAATAATTAATTTTTATATAATTTAATATCTTAAATTGCTATATATTATAATATTATATCGATAAGATAAAAAGTATTTTGATTAATCTTTTGATATTTTTATTTAATAAGATTATTTTTAGAAAATTTAGTAGTTAGCCTAAAGTTTATTTTTTTGTCTCCTGTATAGGCTAATTTAACATTAAGCAAAACCCATACCATCTTTGGATCAGGGAGCGGGCCAAGGCCGAGTTTAGTTGCCAAAATAGGATAAAAATGATAAGCGCTAGCTTACGCCTGGCACCAAGAATTTTTTCAAAATCATCCTTCCTAAGTGAGTTTCTAGGTTTTTCTCAAGACAATGGGCCTGATTTTAATTTAGAACGATATTTTATTATGGTCGCTTTCAAGATGCTAGCTTTTTTTTAATTAAATTTTTTTTAAATTATATTTCCGTCAATGGGGCGTATAAAAATTATACGTTTGGCCTTTGAAAGGTTGAAAAATTTTCCCAAATTTGGGTACAGGGCTTAAAAAAGGCCATAGGGGGGCCTGGGTTTGAGAAAATTTCGATGCGGATTATAATTTATACTAAATAGTTTGGGTAGATAAATATTAAGGCTAAACTAAACAGAACCAGGCTAAAAAATTTAAAGGCCCGACCGTAGTGCTCTTTGGGGTTTGGCCCTTATACCTAAATGGTCTAAGGCTAAGAAAAAAGGCTCAGCTGGTGCCTAATATTTTTTCAAAATTTTAAGACCCTGCTGGGACAAATTTGATTATTTTGGTCTTTTTCTACCCATAGGCGGAATATTTTTGTTTTAAAAAGATGGTTAATTAGTTAAAGTATTGATTGACAAATCTATGATCGCTTGGTGGTTATCAAAAAAATATCTAGTATTTTTTATAGTTATTTTTTTTAATCCCCTTTTTCTTTGCTCTGGATTGTTTTTTTTTATTTCTACTTTTTAAAGGCTTTACGCTTGACAATCTGGAGCTGGCCCTATAAACTGTAAATTTAAAGATAGAAAATTTGTTTGGACCATCCGCTGCGATAGGGTCTATTTTGCGTCTTAGGCGGCTTTACCAGGTTGCGTTTTGATTTTTTTTGAATTCAAAAAAAATCCCTCTTTAAATATAGTCAGATTAGTTTACTGTTGGTGCTCGCTTTTAAGTCTTTCATAAATTTCCCGTTTCGGGGTTTTCTCGCTACGGTATGTTTTAGGTTGCGGTTTTTTCCGCTTTTTTTTCGCGTGGGGAGGTTTTATGGCCACGAGTAATGTAGTCGGCGCGGTCCTAGTGGCCGGGGGCGGAGTGGCGGGCATGCAGGCCGCGTTGGATTTGGCCAACGCAGGCTATTATGTCTATATGGTTGAAAAATCGTTGGCTATAGGCGGAAGGATGGCTCAGCTAGATAAGACCTTTCCGACCAACGACTGTTCTATGTGTATTATCTCGCCTAAGTTGGTCGAAGTCGGCCGCCATATAAACGTCGAGCTTCTGACTTTAACCGATATCCTTTCTATTACTGGAACAGAAGGTAACTTCACAGTCACTGCTAGACAAAATCCCCGTTATATCGACATGTCTAAGTGTATCGCCTGCGGCGAATGCACTAAAAAGTGCCCTAGAAAGGTTAAAAACGAATATAACGAAAATCTCGACGACCGTAAGGCCATTTATGTGCAATACGCCCAGGCCGTACCCCTAAAGTTTGGCATTGACCCTACTCAGTGTCTCTTCTTAACTAAAGGCAAATGCGGCTCGTGTAAAAAGGTTTGTCCGGCTGAGGCTATAAACTATGAAGATAAAGCCAAAGATATCACCTTTAAAGTCGGCTCCGTCATCCTAGCTCCTGGTTTTGCTCCCTTCAAACCCTCTGATTTTGAAACCTACCGCTAT
>JAITQT010000501.1 GCA_031288745.1 Deltaproteobacteria bacterium | reverse complement strand
CGAAGGCTAAAGATTATTTTCCTATAAATGGTCTTTCGCCTAGATTATATGATAAAGGCCGGATGATTTACGATCTTTTAGCCCCAAAGGGCCTAACGATTTCTTCGGCCGAGAGCCTTACTGGAGGCTTGGTTTCGGCAGCCCTTACGGCCACGCCAGGAAGCTCAGAAATTTTCTTAGCCGGTATAACGGCCTATAGTATTGAAAGCAAGATAAACATCTTAGAGGTTAGCGCGGACACCATAAAAAAGAAAGGCGCGGTAAGCAGTGCGTGCGCAATTGAGATGGCTCTGGGCATTTGGCGCTTAACCGGTTCGGATTTAGCCGTAGCCACCACCGGCCTGGCCGGCCCCTCGGGCGGAACAGCTAAAAAACCAATTGGCTTAACTTACGTGGCCTTTTTCCAAAAAAAAAACCATAGCTGTATAATTAAACGCCTAAAGCTAAGCGGAGACAGAGCGCTAATTACGGCCCAGGCGGCTGAAGAAGTTCTAGATCTTGTAGCCTGTACTCTTAAAACTTTTTGAACCAATAGGCTAACTTGAGCTTAACTGGGGCGGGTTAGTCTTAAAGAGAATAGGTCAGCCTAAAAGGAGCCTTTTATTTTGGCCTTAACCAAACTAAAGGGCTTTAATGACTAGTAAAATTACCTAAACAGTTATTTATTTTTTTCACCTAATCTCAAAAGGAGGGCTGGGCCTTTCCGAGGGCTGACCAATAGCTGCGGAACTTAGGCCTGGCTGCGCGTTAATGATTGAAGAGCAAAATATAGAAGAGCTAAAGGCCCAACTCGCCAAACTATTAAAAGAAAACGCCGAGCTTAAAACTAAGGCCCTGGAAGGGGTGTTACAGGTCTGCTCGAGCTGCAAAAGCGTTAAATCGCCCAATGGCCATTGGCTCAGCTTAGATAGATTTATCGAACTCTACACCAAAGCCACTTGTAGCCACGGCTATTGCGAAGAGTGCGCCGACCGAATCCTTCAGGCCGAATTAGGCCAAGAGGAGCTTAACGATTGAAAGCGGCCATCATAGGGGCCTTTGGCTGTGGTCGGGAAACTATCTTTAGGGCCCTAACCGGTTCCCCCCCCTCACCCGCTCGCCAAGATTTAAGACAAGGGGAAGCTATAGTTAGCGACTCGCGGCTCGATTGGTTGGGTTCTATCTTTCAGCCCAAAAAATTTACTCCGGCTAAAATTGACCTATCCCTTTCCAAAACTTTGGGCGAACCTGAGGAAGTCTTAAAAAACGCCTTGGAAAACGCCAGGCTGGCCGACGTCTTAATCCTAGTTTTACGTAATTTCGTAGACCTTAAAGGGGCCAGCCCCGATCCGGCCAAAGAGGCCTTGGATATGGAATCGCGCCTGATTGTGGCCGATTTTTTGACAGTTTCTAAGAGGCTAGAAAAATTAGCCGAGGAAAAAAAGAAGGGCAAAAAAACTGACCCAGAAGAGCAAGCTTTACTCGAAGAGGCCCTTACCTATCTTGATAATTCTAAAGCCTTAAGAGAACTCCCAAAAATTTCTAAAGCTCCCAAACTTAGAGGCTTTGGGCTTCTTTCGGCTAAAACCTGTTTGGCTTTAATCAATAACCCTGACGATAGCGATAACCACCCGCCTCTACCAATTAAGGCCCTTCCCCTGGCTATGAGGGCCAGACTTGAGGACGAACTAAGCCGCCTTTCAGCCCATGAAGCGGCTGAGTTTGCCGCTGATTACGGTCTAAAAGAACTAGGCCGGGATAAAGTTATTCGCGCCGTTTACCAAGCCATGGATTTAATAAGTTTTTTTACCGTAGGCGAGGACGAGTGCCGGGCCTGGACCTTAGAACGCAGTCAAGAAGCCTACGCGGCGGCCGGAGTAATTCACAGCGACATCCAAAAGGGTTTTATCCGAGCCGAGGTGGTCGCCTTTAGCGACTTTAAGGACTGCGGGGGCTTTAACGAGGCCAAAAAAAGAGGCTTATTTCGTTTGGAAGGTAAAAATTATCAAGTTAAGGACGGCGACATAGCCCACTTCCGCTTTAACGTCTAAATAACCGCAGGGGCGCAATTGGATGACAGAGAGTTACTTTACCCAAAAATCCTTAAAGATTCTCTCTTTATTAGGCCAGCAAAACGATCGGCTCTGGTATCGGGAACATAAAAACGAGATAGAAGACCTACTTTTGGCCCCGGCTAAAAATTTAGTCGTTTCCGTCGGAGCTATACTGCGCCAAAGCTGCCCTGATCTAGTAATAATGCCCAAAGTTGACGGCTCTATCTATCGCCTCTACCGCGATACTAGGTTTTGTAAAGATAAAAATCCCTATAAAGATCACTTGGGCCTTATTTGGTGGCAAAATTTTCCCGAAGGTAAAATGGAAAGCCCTTGTTTCTATTTCCATTTAACCCCGAATGGCTGGATTTGGTCGGTAGGCCTATACCGCTTTCCCCCAGCTGTTTTAGAGGCCTTCCGCCAAACTCTCTTAGCCCCCAAAGAAGCTAAAGTCTTTTTAGATATTGTAGATAAGTTAAAAAAATTAGATCTCTGTTTTAACCCACCCGAGCTTAAAAGGCCCCCCAGCGGCCTAAAGCCTTTAGAGGCCGTCAATGAGTGGCTAAGGCGCAAGGGTCTTTACACCTGGAGCCAAGAGCTGAGCCTAGAAAAAGAACTCTTTGGCCCTGAAGCGGCCCTCTATCTAACTAAACGCTTTAACTTAGCCCTACCGCTGTTTCAATGGCTAGTTAAACTTTTTTATCAAACTAAAAAAAGCTTACTAGAGCAGCTCCCCCCCGAGGGGACTGGTCCAAAGGGCCCGACCATCAAACCCGGCCATTACCGAGAAGATTTTTAGTCTTTCACCTTTAAACCTATTTAGGCGGCAAACCTTGGGTAAACTTCTGGTCATAGACGACGATTTAAGCTTAAGAGAAGTCTTAGAGCTAATACTTCGTAACGCCAATCACAAAGTTGATCTGGCCGAAGACGGCGACCAAGGCCTGGAAAAAGCCTCCCAAAACGATTACGATTTAATTATTAGCGATATCAGTATGCCCGGCCTAAACGGCTTGGAGCTATTACAAAGGCTTAGACAAGAAAATGTTCAAACTACCTTTATTCTCATTAGCGCCTACGCTAGCGACGATAAGGCCGTTCAGGCCATGCGCCTAGGTGCTTATGACCTTATCCCTAAGCCTTTTCGGCCCAACGAACTTTTGGCAGCCGTGGAATCGGCCCTGGCCCACAAAAACGTGGAAAAAGAAAGGCAAGCGCTCAAAGCTCTGGTTCTTAATAACCAACGATTTAGCGATATGGTCGGCTCTTCTCCAGCCATGCTCCAAGTTTACGATCTAATCCATCGAGCTGCTCAAACTAACACCTCCATCCTCATCACCGGAGAGAGCGGCACTGGTAAAGAACTAGTGGCTAGGGCTATTCATGCTAATAGCGCCAGAGTATCAAAAAACTTCGTGGCTATAAATTGCGGAGGCATGCCCGAGCAACTAGTTGAGAGCGAACTATTTGGCTACAAGAAGGGGGCCTTTACCGGGGCCAACACCGATAAGCTAGGGCTAATGGCCACAGCCGACGGGGGCACTTTATTTTTAGACGAACTGGCTGAATTAACCCTCCCTATGCAAGTTAAGCTTTTAAGGGTAGTTCAGGAAAAAACTTTTCGGCCCGTTGGCGGAAACGCCGAGATTACTACCGACGTACGCTTTATCGCTGCGACCAATAAGAGTTTGGAAGCTGAAATCGCGGCAGGCCGCTTTAGAGAAGACCTCTACTATCGCCTAAACGTCATTAATATTCGTATCCCGCCTCTAAGACAGAGGACTATGGATATTCCTATCCTAGCCCAGTTTTTTTTGGAAAAGTATAGCCGGCAACAAAATAAAGACGTTAGAAAGCTCTCAACCTTCGCTTTAGATATACTAACCCGCTATAATTTTCCAGGAAACGTTAGGGAATTAGAAAATATTATAGAGCGCTCGGTAGCCCTTGAGCAAAGTAATATTATCTTACCTGAAAGCCTGGGACTTGCCGATATGAAGCAATTAGAGCCTCCAAGAGCAGAGCCTATCGCCGATGTGCCTCCCCCGGCTTTAAATAAAAGAGCCCCAGAGGCCTCTAACCTTGAAAATGGGGTTGAGCCCGTAAGCGGCGGCCTACAGCTTCCCCCGGGGGGCCTAGACGATATCCTAACTTCCCTGGAAGGCTATTATCTTTATAACTCCATGATGACTTCGGGCGGTGGGCGCTCGAGGGCCTCCAGCCTATTGAGCATTAGCCCCTGGCGGCTGAGGATGAGATTGGTGGCCTTTGGCCTAGCCGATCTAAACCCCATGGAATTAATAAACCTCCCTAAAGAGCGCTTCGCCAAACCAACCTTACCGCCGCACTTAGCTAAGGATTGGAATGGGGGACCTATTGTCCTAGACGAGGTCCTCCACGAAGTGGAGCGCCATTATATAGGACTGGCTTTAGAGATTAATGATTTTAATAAAACTGAAGCCGCCATTAGCCTAGGGCTTTCTAGGCGCTCTTTCCAACATCGTATTGACCGCACTAACTACGAGCGGCACTCGACTAAAAAAGCCGAACAGGACCAAGTCCCAATAGATAGCGACGAACCGGAGAATTGATGACCTTGTTAAACGAAGAAAAACGCCCTTTAGATGACAAATCCGATTACGAAGAGCCAAGTCAGCACCCCCACGACGAAGATTGGAATTACGCCGCTCTCTCGCTTCCCATAAGCCGCTCCATTACCCAAGACCCCAACCAAGCCTATAAGCTAACTTCGAGCTGGCGAAACGTAGCCTTAGTCACCGACGGCTCAAACGTCCCAGGCCTTGGCGACGCCGGCCCCTTGGCCGCTATGCCTTTAATAGAACGAAAAGGAAAATTATTAACGAAACTGGCGCAAATCACGCCTATACCCCTAATTTTAGCTAATAAAAGCCCCGAGGAGGCCGTCTCTGCCCTCTCAGCCTTGCGCCTCTCCTTTGGAGCGGTTAATCTAGTGGGTATGAACGAGGCTACGGCCATGGAGGTAAAGCGGCGCCTTACGGAAAACGTAGATACCCCGGTTTTTCTTGACAATCAAGACGGCCTACCGATTTTATGTTTGGCCGCTTTACTTAATGCAGCCGTGGTAGTTAATAAAAAGGTCTCCGAGCTTAAACTAGTTATCCTCGGCGATGAAAACGAGGCCTTACCTATAGTTGATTTTTTACACTTAACTGGCCTAATTGAGATCCTCGTAGTCGATCGCAGCGGCATCATCCACGTTGGCCGGCCTGGGCCTACCAATTGGATTAAAGAGGAACTAGCCCAAAAAACTAACCCTAGCCAGGTTAAAGGCCCACTATCCAAGGCACTCAATCAGGCCGATGTTTTAATTGCCCTCTCTAATATCCTAAGCGTAACTAAAGATCTAATAGCCCAAATGGCTGCCGAACCGATAGTCTTCGATCTAGCCGACCTTAACCTAGAACGCTTAGAGAAAAAGGGGGTCTTTGCCGCCGTTAAAGGCCCTGGGCCCAATTTATTAAGTTCGGCCCTAGTTTTTCCAGGGCTTTTAAGGGGAGTACTTGAGGCCAAAGCGAGAGTGCTTAACGCGCCAATGAAGATGGCTGCGGCCTTAGCCCTAGCTAAGCTAGTGCCGGAAGCCGAACTTGCGGCCGACTTTATTTTACCTAAAGTTGATAAAGCCAATCTAGTCGCCTCTATGGCCGAGGCCGTCTCAGTGGCCGCCACTGCTAGCGGGGCCGGCCGAATGGTCATCTTTTGAGCCCAGTGGAACAAGGCGAGCTCGGAGCCTCCGAGGCTTTTTTAGAAGTCAAAGAACGGCTCTCTCAAGCGGCCCGAGTCGATAGGCCGGTGCTCATTATGGGCGAGCGCGGTACGGGTAAAGAGCTAGCCGCCTATAGAATTCACTATCTCTCCAAACGCTGGCAAGGCCCCTACGTAACCTTAAACTGCGCGGCCATTGCCCCGAACCTAATTGACGATGAGCTATTTGGGCACGAAGCTGGGGCCTTTACTGGGGCGGTTAAGAGGCATCCTGGACGCTTTGAGCTAGCTAATGGTGGCACCCTCTTTTTAGACGAAATAAGCCACCTAAGCCTAGAAGCCCAAGCCAAGTTACTAAGGGTGGTCGAATACAAAGGCTTTCAAGCCGTGGGTGGGGAGAGCGAGCGCCGAGCCGACGCCAGACTAACGGCGGCGACCAATGCTTCGCTAAAAAAACTCTGCCGGCAAGGCCGCTTTTTGCCCGATCTTTACGATCGCTTAAGCTTTGAGGTGATAGTCCTCCCCCCTTTGCGCGAGCGCAAAGGCGATATCACTTTACTAGCCCATTACTTTGGGGCCAGCATGGCCGCAGAACTTAAGTTAAACTCTCCTTTGGTTTTCTCCCCAGAGGCCCTAGCCATATTAGAAGCCCACCCCTTTCCTGGAAACGTTAGAGAGCTTAAAAACGTAGTCGAACGAGCCGTTTTTAGGGCCTCGTTGGTCGGCGAAAATTCAAGCCTGGGCCCAGAGTTCATCGAACTCGACGCTGAAATCTACTGGCCCACGGAGGATCTTTCACCAGGCGGCCCTAAGACCACGGAATTCCCCATAAATCATTTGGCCAACCCTTTGGCGCTAAAAGAACCCAAACTACCTCTAGGCCCCGGTGACTTTGACGAATTATCTCGCCTCTTTAGCCTTAATTTACTAAACTTGGCTTTAGCCCAAGCCCACGGCAATCAAAGGAAAGCGGCCGACCTCTTAAGCCTTAGCTACCATAGATTTCGCTCTTTAAGGCGAAAGATCTCCCTAAAACCCCACCCTGCCTAAAAATCAAAAATTAATAAACTAATCTAAAATTTAACCTCCTCAAAAATAGTCTGGTAAGAATATGAGTAATACCGCACTCCTTGAGGCCTTCTGAAACTGTGTCTTGTCATTAATGAAAGGACAAACTACTCTTTCCTATTTTTTACCCTTGTTGACCTTAAAGTAGCTCGCCCGGTCTTTGGACCTGGACCTTTAGGAAACCATAGTGCTTAAGGTAACGTTGATGGCCGCCATATTGGAGCGAAAGGAGTGGTTGGGCTAGAACTGCGCATCTAAAATAGCTTCATCAATAATAACTATCAAATAGCTTTGCGTTCCGCTCCAACCAGTCATTAAAGGTAGTCTCTACCTATCTTCCCATAGCACTAGAGCTGCCCTACCT
>JAITQT010000121.1 GCA_031288745.1 Deltaproteobacteria bacterium | reverse complement strand
TTTGGTTAGCTTAGGCCATTAAAAGGCCTATAAGGTTTTGGCGATGAGAGAACTCTTTAATGTCACCTTATCTACTGCAAGTACCCGGGCTTGTCGCGACCTAAAGGCCAAATATGGACTTTTAGACCTAACAGAACGCTTTTTCAATCTCTCTAGCCAAGCTCTGAAAACGTTTGCAAGGCCTCGTCAAGACCCTTGTTTTTCACTTCCCGCTCGACTGAAGATAAGGCTTAATGGGTTAATGGTTGGCCTTGTTCTCGTAATTTGAAAAATCAATTAAGCCATTCTGACAGCGGATAGAAGGCGCGGCTAAAATCTCAACGTGCCTTCGGCCTTCTGGAAGGGCTTGTGAACGGTTACATTATAAAGAATTAGTAATTTTCTTATATCACTAAGGGCAGGCAATAATTTTAGATTTTTTATGTATTTATATTATAGCAATAAAATTATTAAAATTTAATTATATTAACCTGAAATATAGTTTTATCCAATAATATTAAGATATTATTTTAATTATTTCATACTCATAATAGGAAATAAATTAAGCCTAATTATAGCTAAAAACTGCTAATTTTGAAGGTGTGTGTTCGGTGCAAATTTCCTCTCCTGTATCGTTACTTTAAAGAAGAGCTAAAAACCTTAGGAGACCACGATGCCTTGAGCCATCTCGGGCTCAAGCCCTATCCTACTTTTTCCTAAAGCTACCAAAAGCCCACTGGGGCCCTTGGAGATAACCTTTATCTCTGCGCCCGGCACTAGGCCCATAGAAACTAGCCGGTGGCGCTCTTGAATAGCGCCGGTCAAAGCTAGGATAAACGTCGATTTGCCAACTTTATATTCCGGAAGCGCCGTACCCATGACTAGCTCCTTCCTAAAGTAAATTTTATGAGTTTAAGAGACTTTGGACTTGCCAAAACTGTGAAATTGAGAATTAATATCATTATACTCTTTTGGCCGAAAAAATAAAATTGATCGCAGCGCAAAAAGTACCCTTTATCAATCCTTAAATTTGAAACATAGCCAAATAACTAGTTAATTTTTTAGACTATTTTGATTTTAAGAGGTTTTTGCGCTTCGATCAAAATTAATTTCCTTGGTTTTTTCTGACCGATTTCCCTAACATAATTTAAGAGGCTAAAAATCGATTTGGCGGTAATCCCCCTTTAGTCTTGCGGGGCTCTGGCTAAAAACAAGGCGTTAACCAATCCTTATTCTAATAATCTCGCCTCCACTTCGAGCGCAACTTTCTAAACGAAAACGCAGGTACTATGGCCTAAAACAAAATTAACGTACTGTTATTATCTATATCTATCTCTATCGAGCCCCCTAAGGTCTAATTTAGGCCAGGGGCTTTTTTTTTACCTTATTTAAAACCTTGGGAAGCCCGGGTAAATTTGACGTTTTTTTCTAATTAACCAACAAAGAAAGCTTAAAAAATCAAACTACTATTTATTACCCATTAAAAAATTATAAAAATAGCTCTTCTAGTCGTTTAACCACAACCGAGGCCTATAGCCCCATAGGACCGCGATTACGGTCGCTCCAAGGCCAGGGATGTCTACTTGGTCGTTATTATCAAAAAATCAATAATAATTATTTTAGTCATTACAAGTCATTTCTAACACTATTACGACCATTAAGGCTAAGATTCAGCGCGTCAGGCCAACTTCTTTAGGTGCGAGAGCTAGCTGAGTTTATTCTAAATTTGATCGAAGCGCTAAAACCTCTTAAAATCAAAATAGTCTAAAAAATTAACTAGTTATTTGGCTATGTTTCAAATTTAAGGATTGATAAAAGGGACTTTTTGCGCTGCGATCAATTTAAAGTCGCTTTAATATTTTTTTCGCTCTCAACAGTGTTTGAGCTGGAATAATTTGTCCAAACATAGATTGTTAAATGTGGCCAAGCAATGACGGAAAAATTGTCCACTGTCTAAACAATATTTAAGTTATTTTTCCCTTAAAAATAACTCTTTTAGGCTCAAAGCAAGACTGTGGTCCCATTTGGTAATTTTTATTTTTTTAACCACTGGTGGTATACTTTTTGTGGTAAAACTGAACCAGACTGGTATCCTTTTTACTGGTAATATCCAGCTGGACAATATTTTCCGTCTTTTTTTAACAAAATAAACCGTCTATATCTCGACAAAATCGACCGTCCCAAACACTTAGGCCCTTAACTTTTTGGCCAGGGAGTCGTTTTATTGTGTCCGTTCACAAATGTGAACGTTTAAGGGCCCGTTAACAAGAGAGAACGCTGCGGTGCCAAGCCTATTGAAAGGGACGACACATACCGCAGCAATGTAGCCCCCTATAGGAGCTTAGTAATTTTAAAGTTAAAATATATGGTTGGAGCGCAACTTGGGGAAAAAAAGACTTGGTTAACGGTTACAAAATATTTAGTCGCCACTAAAAAAGGATAACACCATTAAATTACTTCATTTTTTTTAATTTGCTTAAATTTTAAGATATCGTCAAAATATGCTAAAATTTAATAATTTATAAAGACGGCTGATATTGAAAAAATTTTAAAAATTTTTCCAACTGTGCAATTGGAAACCTAGGCTGCCTCAGCCAGGGGAGGAGCCGCATCTTTAGCTGGGTAAGGAATCAGCTTGAAAGGGATGGATTTATTTTCAGTCCAG
>JAITQT010000467.1 GCA_031288745.1 Deltaproteobacteria bacterium | reverse complement strand
GGAAGGCTTTATTAGCGGGCGATATTAAGTGTCCGTTCACCAATGTGAATGTTTAAGGGCCCGTTCACAAGTGAGAACGTTGCGAGGCCAAGACTATTGAAAGGGACGACACATACCGCAACAATGTAGCCACTTCTAGGGTAGCCACCTCTAGGAGCTTAGTAATTTTAATATTGATCGAAGCGCAAAAACCCCTTAAAAGCAAAGTAGTCTAAAAAATTAACTAGTAATAAGGCTCTGTTACAAATTTAAGGACTGATAAAGGTGACTTTTTGCGCTTCGATCAATATTAATCAAAGTTAAAATATTTGGTTGGAGCAGAGAGCTAAGTAGAAACCTCAAAAGAACTAATGTTTAAGCTCTTAAGGGTATGCTAAAACTTAATTACAACTCGAAAGGTGCCAACGAGGCCAATTTGACCTATAAAGACGCGCAAGTAAGGCTGTCAAAACGGCGAGCTTATTAGCAAACAAAAGAATTCAAGGACAAATACTGAAAACGGAGCGGAATTGAAGCCACCAACAGCGAATTGGCCAGACTAGGGTTAAAGAAACTGAGAGTTAGAGGGCTTCAATCGGTCACCCATAAGGTAAAACTCAAAGCTCTCGCCCTAAACTGCAGGAGAGTTATGCGATTAATATGCCTTGGAGCTGCCAAAAAGGAGGTCAAAAGATGAATTTATGGCACTATAACACTTAAAAAATGGAATTTTCGCCAAAAAAATAGTTTGTGAGCCTCCTTATTGCGAATATAAATCAATAAGAAGTTTTTTTGGCGTCGGCAGAAAAAAAATGCTCTCGCCTCCATATTCAGAGATTTTTTTTCGAGGGTGGTTTAGGCGTTACGATCAAGTATTAGTTTTTTTTATTAGCAAATGCATTTTTATTTTTTTAAGCCTACTTAAAGCTTAAAACTAGTTAGCTCGTCTTCGTCTGTAGCCGAGCCTATTTCTTGGGCTGGCATGTCGGAGTTGACTTCCTTATCCACTTTCACCTGGCTGACTAGATCGCTCCATTTAATTTCCTGGTTTTGCTCTAGTACCGAAAGCATATCGGCGAAGGCCTTAACGGTGTTGCGAGGGGTCCTAAAATAAGAGTCTCCCACCCGCGTGGCGCAGTGGTTTAAAAAGGCTATTAAGGCTTCGTCCGGCGGGGCTTTGGCACTTAATTCGCCTTCAAAAAAGACCCGGCGAATATTTTTTAAGAGAATTAACAGCTCCTCGGGCGTTAAATTGTTAAGTCTTAAAGTTGGGGCTGCGTAATCGACTACGCCGGCTGATTGGGCGAAGGAGTTTTCCTCTAGGCGCGATTTAAGGGCCTCGTAACTAAAGAGCCCTTTGCGAGGGTCGGTTAGAAACTCCGGTGTGCCACCTAGTAAAAAGCCGATGTGCGTCGCCTGGCCTTGAAGGCAATCGTTTAGGATTTTTAAGATTTGCTCGTAGTTGGCCATTCGGCTGCGGGGATGGGCTAGCTTATATAAAATAGCCATTTCGTCAAGATTTATTAATAAGCCGCCGTAACCGGCTTGTTTAACGAAGAGGCTAAAGAGCTTAAAAAATTCGTAGATATTAGAGTCGTTAACTATGGTTCTGACCCCCAAGGCCTTTCGGGCGTCGGTTTTAGAAGCAAATTCACCGCGCAGCCAGCGTACGGCGTCGATTTTAAGTTGCTCTTGGTCAGTTTCGTAACTTCGCCAGTAAGCCTTCACCACTTGGGCAAAGTCGTAGCCGCCGACTAGATCGAAGAGATGGTGGAGTCGATTTTCAATAATCTGCTCTATGGAAAGCCCTTGAGTATTAGCCTCTATCCTGGCGTCAGTTATAAATTTTTCCAACACGTTAGTAATCGCTCCGCCGTCTGGTTTGGTCCTAGTAGAGCAATTACTCATAAGTTCGAGGTAAAGATTGCGGGCTTGACCGAAGCTAGCCTGAAGCCTTCTGTCGGGAGATAAATCAGCGTGTATAGTCACTAAGCCCTTTTCCAGAGCCACGGTTCTAATTAGATGGAGAAAGAAACTTTTTCCAGCCCCGAAATCACCAATTATTAATCGAAAGGCTGAGCCGCCGTCGATAATGCGATCGATATCCTTAATTAAAGCCTCAACTTCGCGAACTCGCCCAACTTGTATATGCTGGAGGCCGGCCCTAGGAGTCACCCCGGCTCTGAGTGATTGAATAATCGCCTCTCGTTCGCGTGGCCGGATTAAGCTCTGGCTCTCCATCAAATCATCTCCTTAGCTAGGCTTAAATTAAAGAAAATCGGATCGCTGTCTTCGATTATAGGCACTTTGATGAGCTTAATGGCCCATTCGTTAATCACTTCTAGGGCCCCATCAAGCATTAGATTATAGTCTCGGCAAATTTTGGCTAAATAAGAGCGCTCCCAGTTCTCTTGGGTCATTAGTTGTCTCAGTAAGTCCGAGTGCGGTTGGTCCAGGCCTTTGGTTTGGCTCTGTGAGTAATTCTTTGACAGGTGAGCTGGCGTATCGGCCCTATCGCTATTAAAAATATCATTAAGTATCAAACGCACCTTACTGGTCTCGCTCTCTTTAATTTTAATTAGCTTTTCGTCGAGGCACAGCTCATTTTTGGACTTAATAGGGGCTGGTTTTGGTTTTGGTTTGGGGTTGGTTACTTTTTTATCAAGCCCTGATAGCCTGCGTATCTCAGTTTTATCTATATCATACTTATAAAAAATAACACTATCTAGCGTGTTAAATATATAATAATATATACTTTTATCCGCAGCTTTATCTCTAGCTTTATAGGGCACTGGCTTATTAACTAGGATGTTAAGATCCTCTTGGGCCCAATCTGTGTCTAACCCCAATTGGTCGTAGATATTTTCGAGCGCATTAATTTCTTGTTTTGTTATGGTAAAGTTAGCTTGATCTAGTGTGTTAAAAAAAATTCTAAGGGTAATTAGGTTTGTGCTCTCTAGATTGTAGAAGGTGTAAATAGGGTTGAAAAGATTATTAGCCTCAGTAACGATCCAATAAATATAGGCCGAAAGAGCGTTTTTTTCCGTTGGCTTTAGCTTAGGAGAATAGTTAATAATTCTCTCCAAAGTTTTAAATTTGGAGTCCTGTTTACTGATTAAATTTTTAAGTAAAGTTGCGACTGTAAGGACTAAGGCCCTGGTTAGAAAAAATTCAGGAGAGGACTTTTCATTTAAGGTCACAGAAGTGGCGTAGACGACTACTTTACTAAAGTCCTGAGTGTCAAATATTTGAGGTAGACGAATGTCGGGCAGTAAGTTGTAGCCAAATTGCTCGCAGTAATTGGTCACTAGGCGGTGCGTCTCTAAATTATAGTAGGTTGAATTAATGCCTAGAGCGCTGCAAAGATCGTTAAAGGGAGTTAATTGCGGGCCTTCACTGGCCAATATTTTGAGGTAGTCGCGGCTAGAGAGCTTTCGGCCCTGCTGGATGGACCTATTGGAGGGTTGGTTTTGGCCTCTTGCTCTGGAGGACTCGTTCATAAAATTATAAGAATAAGGCTTAGACATAGATGATTGTCACACTAAAGATTTTATTAAATATGTATAAAAATATATTTATAGATATTTAGATATTATATACTATTTAGGCTAGTTTTTGGTTAGAAAACAGGCTAAGGCTAGATAAAAAATTTACAAGCTAGGCCATCGGTTACCTAGTCTACCCTCGCCAGTGGAGGAGCCACCTAACTCAGCTAGGGGGCAGTCAGCTTTAAAGGAATGGTTTAGGCTCTTATAGCTTTTAAGTTCGCTAGTTTTACTTTATATTTG
>JAITQT010000341.1 GCA_031288745.1 Deltaproteobacteria bacterium | reverse complement strand
CCTATTGAAATTTAATTGAAAACCCTTTATACTAATAAATTACGTTTGGACCCGCTTGGCTTTGCCTTTAAAAGGCCGATTCGGTTAGCCGTTCCGAATATATAATTGTCAGTGGCGCTCCGCAAGGGGCGTTATAAATTATCAGCCTTAAATTTTACTTTAACGGCTAATTCACACGTCCAATTCCTTAAGGTGCTTTTCTTTTAACATGAAAAGCCGCTCAATCGGACGGAGGAATAACCTTAGGAGCGCATATGTCTTTGATCACCATGAAACAACTCTTAGAGGCCGGCGTACACTTCGGACATCAAACTAGACGCTGGAATCCAAAAATGAAGCCCTATATCTTTGGGGCCCGCAACGGTATCTATATTATTGACCTACAAAAGACGGTTCAACTTTTTAAGATAGCCTACAACTTTATCATCGAGACCGTCTCTCAAGGTCGGAGCGTCTTGTTCGTTGGCACCAAAAAACAGGCCGCCGAAACCGTTCAAGACGAAGCTAACCGTGCCGGTATGTTCTACATCAACTCCCGTTGGTTGGGGGGCACGCTAACCAATTTTGTAACCATCAAAAAGAGTATCGAGCGGCTTAAAAAGCTCGAACAGATGAAGGCCGACGGCTCTATTAATCTCTACTATAAAAAAGAGATTATCCAGCTAGAAAACCAGATGCTTAAGCTGCGTAAGAACCTCGGGGGTATCAAAGAGATGGAACACTTGCCCGGGGCCGTCTTCGTTATCGATCCCAGGCGCGAAAATATAGCCACCGCCGAGGCTAGGCGCCTAGGTATCCCGGTGGTAGCCGTGGTCGATACCAACTGCGATCCCGACGAGGTCGATTACATCATCCCTGGTAACGACGATGCCATTAGGGCCATTAAGCTTATGACCAATAAGATGGCCGAGGCCTGCCTTGAGGGGCGAATTCGATTTGAAGAGCAACTTCAAAATGACTATCGCACCGAGGCTTCTTCTCGCGACGAGAGCGCTTTAGACTCTAAGCCTTCTCCAGCCCAAGAGCCTCTGGCCGTTATAGAACAAACCCAAGCCCCTGAAAGTGAGTCTTCCCCATCTACCCAAGAATAGCTAGGGCTATATTAAAATTTTTAGCCTTAAATCCCAAAAACCATCTTAGCCTTGGTCAGGCCCAGATTTTTTTTTCAGTATTAAGTTTCAGTATTAAATTGGTTAGCCCTTAAATTTGATCGAAGCGCAAAAAGTCACCTTTATCAGTCCTTAAATTTGTAACAGGGCCTTATTACTAGTTAATTTTTTAGACTACTTTGCTTTTAAGGGGTTTTTGCGCTTCGATCAAATTTAGCTTATGGTGGCCTGGCTACATCATTAACCAAAGGCAAAAGATAGGTCGGTATTTTGAGGCTAATAATATATATTTAAGGAAAAATTTTATGGATATCACTCCTAAATTGGTTAAATCACTGCGCGAGCGAACTAACGCCGGCATGATGGATTGTAAAAAGGCCCTCGTTGAATGCCAAGGCGACGTGGAAAAAGCTGTCGATTGGCTGCGGCAAAAGGGTTTAGTTTCCGCGCACAAAAGGGCTGGTCGGGCTGCCCGCGAAGGCTTGGTTCAGACAGCCCAGAGTAAAGACTCTAAAAAAGGGGCCATAGTCGAACTCAATAGCGAAACCGATTTCGTGGCCAAGATGAATTCTTTTAAAGACATCGCTGCGGCTTTAACTGAGTATCTAGTAGATGAAGCTAAACTCCCCAAAGATTTAGACGAGCTTTTAACTCGCGAACCATCTTTTAACAAAGCTTATAAGGGGAAAACCTTTGGAGATATTATTACTGCGACCATGAGCGCCACGGGCGAGCATGTAAAGCTAAGGCGCTTTAAGGTGCTAGAAGCTGATGACACTTCCATGGTCCACTCTTACGTCCACGCCGGCGGACGCCTGGCGGTGCTACTTAAGCTCTCGGTAGAAAAATTTGGCCCAGAGGCCTTAGAGCTAGCCCATAACCTAGCCATGCACATCGCCGCAGCCAACCCCTTAGTCATAAAAGTTAGCGATCTCCCTCAGTCCTTACTTGATAAGGAAACAGCCATATACCAAGCCAAAGCCGCCGATGAGGCTGAGGCTAGAATCCAAAAGACGCCTCCCGATAAAAAGCCTCCGGACAAAAAAATGCTCATTAAAAAGATAGTCGAGGGGCAGGTAAAAAAATTCCACACCGAAGTGGTCCTCTTAGAGCAACCCTACGTTAAAGACCCCGGTAAGACCGTGGCTGAGTTGTTACATGTTTGCGAACCCGAGGTCGGTAAATCCAAAATCGAGGCCTTTGTCCGCTATTTAGTGGGCGAGGAATTAGATGGTGAAATTAAACCCAACTAATACGCTCTTTATTCTAGGGGCCTAATATAGGCCCCTTTTTTTGACCTTGCGCTACAATAGGTGCCTAGCAGGGCTAGAGCGTTTTTTCGGTGAAAGTTTTCGTTTCCAATAGATTTTGACCAAATTTCTCCCTACGGCTCAAAGCTGAGGGTTAACCAAGCTGGAAAGAAAATGACCTACCGCTATAAGACTGTTCTGCTTAAGCTCTCCGGAGAAGCCCTTCAGGGCTCTGTCGGCTTCGGACTTGATCCCGATACCGTTGACGACGTGGCTAGCCAAATCGCTGAGGTTAGCCGAGAAGGCGTTAAACTAGGCCTTGTTATAGGAGGTGGCAATATTTTTCGAGGTCAAGCCCTTGCCGCTAGAGGTCTAAATAGGGTGACCGGCGATCACATGGGAATGCTAGCCACTGTCATCAACTCTTTAGCCATGCAAGACGCCCTAGAGCGCCTGGGGCTAGAAACTCGGGTCCAAAGCGCTATTAGGATGGTTGAGTTTACCGAACCCTTCATTAGGCGAAGGGCTATTCGGCACCTTGATAAGGGCCGAGTAGTCATATTTGCCGCTGGAACCGGTAACCCCTATTTAACTACCGACACTGCGGCGGTCTTAAGGGCTAGCGAGATAGGGGCTGACGTCATTTTAAAGGCTACCAAAGTCGATGGGATCTATGATAGTGATCCATTAAAAGATAAAAACGCTAAACTATACGAACAGATTAACTATATGGACGTTATCAAACTAAAACTTAGAATTATGGACACCACAGCTATTTCTCTAGCTATGGAAAATAAAATACCGACTATTGTTTTTAATCTTCAAAAACATGGTAACATCAAAAAGACCATCCTCGGAGAACCGGTGGGGACTTTAGTTAATGATTAATTTTTTTAATTCTACTTATTTTGGGGTTTATTAGATAATGTTAGATGAAGTTTATAATAATCTTAAAACTCGCATGGACAAGACTTTGAACGCCTTGTCGAAAGACTTAACTAAACTGCGCACTGGCCGGGCCACTCCGGCCTTACTTGAAGGGCTTAAGGTTTCTTATTACGGGACCCTAACCCCTCTTTCCCAAATGGCCTCGGTCACTGCCCCAGAGGCTAGACTCTTAATCGTCCAACCCTGGGATCTAACGGCCCTCGGCGAGATAGAAAAAGTTATCCTTAAAAGCGAACTCGGTCTGACCCCCCAAAATGACGGTAAGTTAATTCGCATAAATATCCCTGCCTTAAACAACGAGCGGCGCAAAGAACTAGTTAAGCTAGTTAAAAAAAACGCCGAGGAAGCTAAGGTGACCTTTAGGGGCTTTAGGCGGGAGGCCAACGAAACTCTTAAAGAGCTTAAGAAATCCAAGGAAATAAGCGAAGACGACCAAAGCAAAGCTGAAATTCAGGTCCAAAAGATAACTGACGATTTCGTCTCCAAAGCCGATGGTCTGGCCACGGCTAAGGAAAAAGAAATTATGGAATTTTAGGCTTTTTTTTATTTATTTTTTTTAAATTGCTCTCCGATTTTCTGGCGCGGCACTTTAGGGATCCCTCCCGGTTAAATCCCTATCTAGCCGCGCTTTTTCATAGGTCTAGCTAGATTGCTCTCTTGTATTTTTAGCCGTTGATAGTTATAATAAGACAATTAAAATATTGTAAGAGCCTTCTTAAGCCAAGGCCTATGATTATTGTGAATTTAATAGCCTCCTCGATAATCTAAAAAAATTGACTTAGGCTGTAGGTTAAAAACCCATTTTCTAAAATAAGTCTATAATTATATTTGACGATAAATTTTAAATATTTTTTTCGCTTTAATAAAAAACATTTTATTTTAACTAATTAATAAATTATTTAATTATCTTATTGCGAATAGTATTAATTTAAGTATTTGTTACTATTGTTTTAACTAATTCTTTATTAAAATTTTATTAAAAATTAGTAATGTTAATGATCATAAATTAACACTTTCTAGGTTCTGCCCTTTTTTCCAGGGGCTTTTGTTTTTGTGTTTTTTACTAGTTTTTTGGCTCGCTTTAAATATTAGTCCTACTTTATAATATAGTAACTACTAGCCAGAGATTAGGTCAAAGGCCAAGCTAAAAAACTCACCCTAACCTTTTCCCATAATTTAAGGCGCTCCCACGATGGCTAACGATAAAAGCTTAAAGCTAACCTCAGGAAAACTCATTGTTATCTATCTGGTCGCCTTTTTTTTAGTCTTAATCCACGAGGCCGATCGCTTTTCTGGGTGGCTTGAGGATTTAGGCGGCGAAGAGCCGGGCCAGGTAGCTTCCCTGGGCCGCTCTTTCGCCCCTAAGGTTAAACTCTTAGCCGAAGCGGTAGGTATCGAACGACTAAATTCTCTGGAAAGCTCTTTTTTGTCGGCCCTAACGCCCAGCGCGGTGGTTGGGAGTAAGAGCGATAACGACTCTTTAACTGAAAACCAAGCTCAAGATTTGGCCGCAAATTCTGATTTAAACTTCGAAGCCTCCAAAGCCGCGGCCGCCGTTTATCCTTTAAAAGGGCCGCTCCCCGCTAAGACCGAGGCCATCTTAAACGATGAAGCCCCTAAAGCTAATAATAACGTCGCTAACTTAGCTATATCCCCTCCTCCGCCCTCTACTATTGATAAGGCTAATACCAATAGTCAATTAGACCTCAATCCTAATGGCCAAAGCCCTACAGCCTCAGCCGAGCCCTCTACTATCTCAACTGAAAATAATGGGCCAGATAATCCGCAGTTTGATTTAGCCAAACTTAAGGCTCCCGAAACTAAGCGGGTTACCAATCTCTTAACAGGAGAGAGTTCAATCGGCTCTAGCCAAGAGGCTCAGCCGGCCGAAGGTAGCCCAGAAGCTATTGAAAATGAAAAAAACAAAAACTTTAAGGTCCCCGAAAAGATAGTCAAAGTCCTTTTAACCGGCGACTCTATGATGCTTGAGGGCCTCGGACCGCCCCTACAAAAAAGGCTAAAGAACATCTCGTTAGATGTAGTTAGAGCGGGCAAATACGCGACCGGACTATCGAGGCCTGACGTTTTAGACTGGCCTAAGTACTTTGAGGAATTAATCGCTAAAGAAAACCCTCAATTAGTTTTTTTTACCATTGGCGCTAACGACACCCAAGATATAATCGACGACAAAAAAAAGCGCCATATACTCCTCTCTGACAGTTGGAAAGAACTCTACGCCCAAAGGGTGGCTTTGATTTTAAGTAGCGTTAGAGAAAAAAACGTCTTAATATATTGGATAGGCCTACCAACCATGGGTAAGGAACCTTATAACCAAAGGACCCAAGGCCTAAATTTAATCGTTGAAACGCAATGCCAAAGATTCGTCAATTGCCGCTTTTGGAATTCCACCAAATCCTTGTTGGATAAATCCGGCCACTACTCCACTTATCTAAGCGACGGCCAAGGTCGCCATGTGAGAGTGAGAGCAAAAGATAATATTCACCTGACCGAAAAAGGTGGTCAGTTGATGCTGGAAGACTTCTGGCCTCTGATTTTAGCTTGGGACCCTCTAAAAGAATTTAAAGATCTAGAAATCGCGGCTAAAAATCATAGCGAATCTCTGCGCGCCGCAACCAGCGTCTCCCCTTTAATCCCCGCCCTGCGCCCCGGCTTAACCAAAGGGGCCGGGGCTAAAGCGGTAAACTCTCGCCCCTATCCGTCGCCTTCCTCGTTAGTTTCGGCACCGATAAACGCTCCTACCAATCAAGCGCCTAATCAAGCCTCTAGCCTGAGTGTGACCGCGCCCCCCATTGAGCCAGAGCCTAACAACCAAGCTCCCACTCCTCAAGGGCCCAATCAAACCTCAGACGCAGAATTATCCTCTACTCCCAATAAAACCCCCGCGCCTAAACTCTCCCCTCCAGCCGGGGAAGCTACCACTCCTGAGCCTGATTTACTTTTAAACAATAAACTCCTCAACCCAATTTCTAGCTCTGGGAGCCAAATACTCTCAACTCAAAATAGCCTAATTGAAAGCCTAAACCAAGGCTTAGCCCAAAATGGGCTAGATAATAATACCTTAAATAACGAGGCCACTCTATTAGACCAGGCCCCGGGCCACCATCTAGATAACCTTAACTTAGATGAGACTACCAACGGCTTTAAGCTTTTCGAACTCAGCTTAAACTCAGCTTCTCGCGGCCTGACTAAGTATTTGGTGGTCGCCCCGGCGGCAGCCCAAACGGGCCAAAAAGATAATCCCTTGCCTGCTGTTTTATTACTCCACGGAGCAGAGGGTAATTACGAGACTTTTAAAAATAACTTGGGTAGTCATTTATTAATTGAGGCTAGTAAAAACTCTCTTATACTAATCATGCCTGACGGTACCCCTTTTGGTTGGTATCTTGATAGCCCCCTTAAACCTCACAGTCAAATAGCTTCCTATATTATCAATGAACTCCTGCCTGACGTTTTAACTAAATTTCCAGTCGATCCCCATAGAATTGGTATCTTGGGGACCTCCATGGGCGGGCACGGGGCCTTAACCTTAACTCTTAATAACCCTAACCGCTTTAAGGCTATATCTCTTTTAAGCGCGATCATCGATCTAGAAAGTCATCGCGGGAGTGCCCCGTTAGATCGCTACTTACGCCTTAAAGACGTCTTGGGCCCAGCCGATAGTAGCCTAGAGATTTGGCAGGCTAACTCAGCTTACTTTCTAACCCGCACTAAAGCTCAAAACCTACGCGGCATTAAGATGCGCTTAACCGTGGGCCTAGCCGATAAGCTCTGCCTAGCTGAAAACAGACAATACGATCGCCTTTTAACTGAGCTAAATATCGAACACGAGTATCTCGAAGAAAGTGGTGGTCACGGCTGGGCGCTTTGGAAGACCGATTTTACTGATCATTTAAAGTTCTTGGCCACTAATCTTTAAATATCCCTAAGTTTTGCAGTTAGCTCAACAGCCATTTTGCCTTTAAAAAATTAGTATCTTTGATCGAAGCGCAAAAAGTCACCTTATATGAGTCCTTAAATTTGTAACAGAACCTTATTACTAGTTAATTTTTTTTGACTATTTTGATTTTAAGAGGTTTTTGCGCTTCGATCATCTTTGTATATAGTGTCCGTTCACAAATGTGAACGTTTAAGGGCCCGTTCACAAGAGAGAACGCTGCGGGGCCAAGCCTATTGAAAGGGACGAGACATACCACAGCAATGTAGCCCCCTAGAGGAGCTTAGTAA
>JAITQT010000333.1 GCA_031288745.1 Deltaproteobacteria bacterium | reverse complement strand
CCACCTATAGTTTTGCGTAACGATGGCACGGCCACGGCTAAGACCACTGTTTCCCTAGAAGAGCTAAGTCGCAATTTTCCTCTCAATCTGGGTCCTGACGCCGAGGAGCACTACCGGACCTTGGCCGTGATTTTAAGCGATAAATTCGGGGAAACCCCATCTTTGGGTGCCTCCTGGGAGGGCTACGGGGCCAAGTTCACTGTGGCCCGATTAAACGGCCCGGCCGTGGAGCTGGTGGAAGTTCAAACCATGAGGGACAACTCATAAATTATTATGGCCTCAGGATTTAAATTCAGTTAAGCGCTTTTCTCCAAGGTCCCAAAATCTTTCGCGGAGCAAATGGATTGAATATAAACCCCCTTTTCAATTAAACCTCTAAAAGCGACGAGGGTTCCGCGTTTTCTGAGAAGCCCAAAATTATCTTAGACGGCTCTAGCCTTTCTTTTCATTTCCTCGTTCTTTTACCTTATTTTAGAACGTAACCGGTCATCAAGTCTTTTTTTTCCCCACTGTGCGGCTGGTAGCGACTTTCGAGTTGTAATTAAGTTTTAGCATACCCTTAAGCTCTTAACATTAGTTCTTTTGAGGTTTCTACTTAGCTCTCTGCTCCAACCATATTTTTTAACTTTAGATTAATGTTAAAATTACTAAGCTCCTATAGGGGGCCACATTGTTGAAGTATGTGTCGTCCCTTTCAATAGCCTAGCCCCGCGCAACATTCTCTCTTGTGAATGGGCCCTTAAACGTTCACATTGGTGAACAGACACTATCCTCTCGTCTGCTCAGCTCTACCTGATGTGATTTGAAATTCATCGGGCCAAGGGGAAGGGGTTTACCCTCCGCTCTTTCGAATTAGCCTTACGGCGGCCCCCCAAGCCTTTGACTAATCCTCTGCCACGTCTGAAATGGAGGTCGCCCCGAACGAGTTAACGCCCCTGGCACACCCTAAAAAAAAGCGACCTAGATTGGTCGCTTTTTTTATTTAGCCTAAATTTTGCATATTTTGTTTTAAAAATACGTGAGCAAAGGGAGACGACCGCGGGAGACCGCCACTGGCCTCCCTAAATTAATATTTAGTCCCCGTAACGTCGGTAATAGTGAAGGGAGAGTTATATTCAGAAGGTCTTTGGTTCCCTTCCTCTATTTCCCCCCTAGCAACCATGTCACGGTATTCGGCTATGTAGTTCATAGCCCTTTGGTGATAACCACTATCGGGATAGAGAGTAATTAATCCTACAAAGCGATTTATAGCTGCCGCATAATCTTTACGATTAAAATAAAACTCGCCCACGTAAAATTCATGGCCAGCCAAAATGTTTTGGGCCTCGGCAATACGGGCCTTGGCCATGTTGGAGTATTTATTGTCAGGATAGCTCTCCACTAAATTTGCTAAGCTACGTATAGTCTCCACCGCCGGTGTGGGGTCATGGTCAATGCCGTTGATACGCTTATAGTTGCACATTCCTTGCTGGTAAAGCGCATAGGGTACGGCGTCGCTGTCTGGATGGCGCTCAACAAAGGTCTGGTAGGCGGCGTAGGCCTCTATGAACTTAGAATTATAAAAATAAGCATCGCCCAGCCTTAACTCGGCTAGCATGGCCAGCTTAGTCTCGTAAGGAAATTGATCCCTTAGCTGCTGCCAAAGCTTAGCCGCCTCGGCGTAGTCGTCGGCCTCCATACGCTCTTGAGCTTGTCCGGCCAAAGAGGCAGCTGCATCTCCGCCCAATAGATTGGGGGGGGGATTGCCGTAACCAAAAAAATTCTTAACGTAGTCGACCGTCTTACAACCAGTTAAGCCAACGGAAAAGAGGGTTAAAAGACATAGGGCCACGAGCGAGGCTGGTTTAAAAAAATCGAAAAAAATATAGCGATGTTCTTTCACAGTAGTTTCTCCAATTCGCTTTGTAGGGCCTGCTTACCTTTGTGGCCTACAAGCCGGCCCAATTCCTCACCTTGGCGAAAGAGGATCAAACAAGGGATGGAGCGAATCTTTAATTTAGTAGGCGTATCCTGATTTTCATCAACGTTAATTTTAGCAAAAGACAACTTTCCTTGCATCTCCCCGCTCAGCTCTTCGAGAAGCGGCCGCATAGCTCTGCAAGGACCGCACCAGGGGGCGAAAAAATCTATTAATACGGGTGTCTCTAGATCGTTTATTGTTTTATCAAAATTATCGTCGGTCAAAATCTGAATACTACTGGCCATCAAGCACTCCTAAAAATTATTAAAGCCGTCTGTTCGAGTCATCACCAAATATGCTAAAATTTAAGCCTTAGGCCAGCGCCCTCCCCTGACTGGGTCAAAAACCCAATCAAGCTGAGTTAAAAAATTTAAATTGAATAGCGTTTTTTGATAAGGAACAAGGCGAGATCAAAAATAGACTATTAAGTAAGAAAATGATATTTTTATAGAAATAAAACTCTCTATCGTTAATTTATCTAATTAATGTTAATTTATGTATATTTAATACATTAAAAACGTTAAAATGTTTTATCTTTAACAGCCCTAGGGTTGTCTGGTCCAAAAAAACCTCACCTCTTAGCTTAATACCCGCTTGCCTCTTCGTCAAGATTTATTTTTCTAGCTTAAGCCGTCGGCTAGCTTTAAGCCCCAATCCTATGGTTTTTGACTTAGTGCCCATTAACTTAATTTTATTTTAGTGGCCGTATTAGCCCATTTGGCTAAACTTTAGAAAGCTAGCCTTAAATTCTTCTTTATCTGATAAGTCAAAATCGCTTACCTTCAAGGCCATGAGCCTAAAGTCGTTGGGTCAGGCCCCTTTAAAATTACCCAGGGCTAGGGGTTTCATAGTTTTTTTTCAGCTATCTTTTTTTTTGGTTCGGCACCTAAGTTGGTTCTAGCTCGTAAAATTGAGGATTTTTTGGGGCCTATCACTCTCGACTAACCTTGGCTCCACCACTTGATATTTTCGGTTAATATTTTTAGAATTTACTCTAGCGATACTTCTCGCCAAAGAGACCTGGTCATAACAAAAATAAAGGAGAACTTTAATGTTGTATTTAATTTTTTCTCTATGCCTTTTAATCATGATAGTCGGCTGCCTGGGCTCGATTCTACCCGTAATTCCGGGTCTGCCTCTTATTTGGGGAGCTTATCTAGTCTTCGGTCTCTACGAAGGTTGGGCGAGCTACGGGCTTTGGATGATGATCATAGTCACCTTAGTCATTGGAGGGAGCCTAGCCCTCGATCAACTAGCCACAGTCATCGGGGCCAAAAAATTTGGGGCCGGTAAGGCTGGCATGATCGGCTCGGTGGTCTGCGCCTTGTTAGGCTTGATATTTTTTAATCTCCCAGGTTTAATTATCGGGGCCTTCGGCGGGGCGGTTGTTTTTGAAATGATTTTTAACAAAACCGAGTTTAACCTCGCCCTTAAAGCCGGAGCCGGGGCCCTTTTGGGTTTTTTGTGCGGCAGTCTATTTAAATTCGTGGTTGGGGCTATCTTAACGGGCGTCTTTTGCTTCTTATTTTTGGTAAAAAATTAAATTGAAAACTGTTGCTCTAAATCAATAATAAGCTCTACTTCGCCCCGATGGAGCTTAGAGCGCAGGGCAATATCCTCCACGCTGTACCCTTTTTTTGCTAGCTGCAAAACCAGGGCCCTGACCTCTGGCGCAGCTGGGTTGGCCTTTTGGTTATTTTGAGCCTCAGCAGTCAGACTCTGGCGGATATCCCCTTCTAATTCTAGAAGCCTTTGCTCCGATTGGGCTATAGCCGCTCGAGTCACCTCCAAAAGCTCTCGGTAATCGCCCAAACGCCTATCTAGCTTAAGGATTAAATCGCTAATTAAATCTTTTTTATCCCTAAGGGTGACCTCGAAAGTCTGGGCTATCTTTTCCGATTCGCTCAAAAACCGCTCTAGGCTCTTTTCAAGCTTTTCCGGCATTTTAGTGGCCTCTTGAGTCTTTGAGCGCCGTCTACCGAGCCAAATAGCGACTATTATAGCTAGAAGTAATAAGACCTCTAAGACGGTTTGCAGTAGCATAAAGTCTTTAAGATCTAAATTCACTTTCCCCTTACCCCAATCTCCCGAGGCGCTGACCGTTAAGCTAGTCGCCTCAATTAACGTGATTTTAATATGTGTCCGTTCACAACTTAACTTAAAGTGAACTTTAAGCCGAAAAACCTAATGGTAAGTTAAGACACTTACCTCAACAATTTTTCTTCCTATAGAAGCATCATCAGTATAACATGTACCTAGTTTTAAAAATAGATCTATATATCGACCTCATCAAAAGACACTAAAGATCTAAGGTTAAGAGATTAAGGTGAGTAAATAACTCAATTTCAGCTCCAAAGCCAAGGGCTGACGAACGTAGTAGAAAAAAGTCCTGGTGAACGGTTATTTTAATCTAAAAACTAGCTTTAATTAATTTTATTTTCCACTTTCTTATTTATAGCCTTAAATTTACGACCGGCTCTATCTCCCCTAAACCCCAATCTGGCTCCTCAGCCTTAGGGCGCGAGCCCTTTTTTTGGCCATCGCGCCTCCGGCGCTCTTGGCCTTTAGGCTCCGGCTCTGGGCGAAGGGGCTCAATCATAGTACTCTCTTTAGGCTGGGCCACAATCTCCACTGTATCTCGATGCAGGGCCTGGGCCTGGGCTAAGGTGGCCTGTCTTTGGAGCTGCTCTCCCGCCGCCGCTTGTCCGGCCACAAAGCTGCCCATGGCCGGCAGATGCAAGAAGAGCTGATTTACGTGGTGAAGGGGCGCGGTCATCTTCCTTCTCGCCAGAAACCCCTTGGGTTTAGCCACGGGAGCATTGGCGTCCTTATTTTTAGTCTAAAAATACTCAATAAGACCACTCGTAGCCGACAACCATCTTAAGTGACTGCAATCTCTGGGGTAGGTGGTAATTAAGCTTTTAAGCATTTTGATGTTGAAACTTATGGAAATACGGATGGACACTCTACCCAGCCAAACGCCCTGAAACTTCCCCTTCTTAACCTCGGGCTAGCTCGCTAAGTCTTAATCAGAAAGCGCTCTTAAAGAGCAAGGAACCATATACGTCCGTTGATGGCTCCTCCGGTAGCTAATCATCATAACAGCGTTCCAACACAAGTTCAAAACCTTAGAGAGCATACCTATAAAGGCTATACCCAGGGCACGGTTTTGGGTATCTTAGCCTGGTTTAGGTTGAACTTGGTAAAAACGCCGCTACTATTAACGAGTGGGAAGTCCTATCTCTTTGAGGCGGCCCAGCAATGCCTTGCGCGTGGAGTTAACAGCTGCGGCGTCTTTAAGGGGGCCCTTGGTCCTGGCTCGAATCTTCGTATAGCTTAGGGAATTTTTGGCTAGAAATACCTCAATATCTTGGCCAGCTTTCTTTTGGTTGCCTTTAGCTTAGCAGAAGATTAGATTCGAGAGTTCCCCTCGCCAGCCTTAGCTTGGAATATTGCCTTAAATCTTAAAAGGAACATTTTCCGCTACTCAGTAGGGGCACCGTCTACCCCATTTCTCTAGTATATACTCCCACGCCTCTGACCTAAATGAGGACTATGTTGGTACTCCACTCCATAAGGTCTGTAATATTAAGGTGCTATTGGGGAGCGAAATTGACCTTAATCGCACGGCGATGGAGGCGAACGGAGAGCAAAAGGCGCTTTTATACAAAATTTGAGGATAAGCTCCTTAAAAAGAAGCCCTTACAAACGAGAAGGGCGTTTTTCTCGTTAATATTGTTACCCAACTTGTGTCCGTTCACCAATGTGAACGTTTAAGGGCCTGTTCACAAGAGAGAACGTTGCAGGGCCAAGCCTATTAAAAGGGACGACACCTACCGCAACAATGTAGCCCCCTATAGGAGCTTAGTAATTTTAACATTAATCAAAGTTAAAATATATGGTTGGATTAGAGAGCTAAGTAGAAACCTCAAAAGAACTACTGTTAAGATCTTAAGGGTATGCTAAAACTCAAATACAACTCAAATGTCGCTACCAGCCGCAACGTGGGGAAAAAAGATTTGATGACCGGTTACCCCAACTTTAACCTACGAGCCGTTTCATCCTTACCTTGCCCTTAATAACCTCGAGCTTCAAGAGGGTAGGACCAAAAAGGCATGGTACCGTTGGTCTTAAACCTGATAACAACTTAGCGGACTATACTCTAACCTACCCTGAGCTACCGAGGGCTTTTACAAGCCTCTACTTAGGGGAGATATAGTTGACGATTAATCTTCGAAATAACCTCCAAATTAACCAAAAATCGTTTAAACCGAACGGAAACTCCCCCCTAAAGAGGTCTTTATATTATAGCATAAAAATGTGGCCACTGATTTAATAGCCACTAAGCCTCTAAGCCTAGTCTCTTAGTATTTAGGCTGGCTGATTTTCTCCAAAAAAGGGGTAAAGGTTAACCTAAATAAAGTCGAGTCTTGAGCAAATTAATGATATCGTCTTTTTAATAACGGTAACCATTCACCAAGTCTTTTTTTCCCCACGTTGCGGCTGGTAGCGACTTTCGAGTTGTAATTAATTTTTAGCATACCCTTAAGTTCTTAACAGTAGTTCTTTTAACGTTTCTACTTAGCTCTCTAATCCAACCATATATTTTAACTTTGATTAATGTTAAAATTACTAAGCTCCTATAGGGGGCTACATTGCTGCGGTACGTGTCGTCCCTTTCAATAGGCTTGGCCCCGCAGCGTTCTCTCTTGTGAACGGGCCCTT
>JAITQT010000331.1 GCA_031288745.1 Deltaproteobacteria bacterium | reverse complement strand
TCTCCCTTTGTCCGCAAGTTTAGTTGAAGCCGTGGTCTAGGCCGTCTCCGTCCCGGTCACGGCCAAAATTAGGCGAGGGCTCGATCGCTCTCAGGAGCCAATCCACCTTAAATTAACCTCATATTTACGCTCCTCCGGGGCTAGCGCTGTCATCCTTCACCCCCGATACGTCTCCGACAATTTCGAGGGTCAGGCTGATTGGTCTAAGGTAGAAGAGTTGGTTCAAGCTAATATCCTGCCAGTTGTAGGCTCGGGAGATATTTACGATCCTGAATCGGCTATTAGTAAATTAAAGTATAGCCAAGCCGCAGCGATCATGATCGGCCGCGTCTCTCGCGGTCGACCTTGGATCTTTCGCCAATGCTTAGAATTACTGACCACCGGTAGCTATAATCGGGTCACCCTCAAAGAGCGCCTGGAGGCAGCCGTGGCCCACGCTAGGCACATGCGGGAAATCTCGGGGGATAACGCCTGCTTTCGCCTCCGCACAGTCTTAATGTGGTACACTAAAGATCTGCCAGGGGCCGCCGCCTTAAGAGCGGCCATCTGCCGAGAAGATATTGTGGAAAAACAAATCTCTATGCTGACTAAGGCCGTCCAAGCCGCCGAGGCTAACGGCTTTGAGAGCGGACAACCTATTTGAGTCTTGTCCGATATTTCTAGATTCTGTTTAAACCTAATAATCTATATTTTTTCGAAAATTAAATAATCGTGAGCTACCGCTACTCAAACTGGTACCAACTTCTAAGAAAGCCGGATAGATCGCCAGACTAAATTTGTGAAATTAGGCTACTTTGATAATCTCAGGCCCCCAAGAGTTGTCGCCTCAGATTCTGGCTCTTTGTCGCGATAAGTTAAAAGCTCTCATACAGTAGGATAGGTGCTTGTCGCCTTCGGATCTAATATCAATAAAGATAACAAAATTATTTTCATGCTCTAATAATCTCTACCTTGGCCTCCCCTAAGTTTAAGTCTCAAAAGGGTCTTAACGACGGATTATTAATAAATATTGAAACTTGTAATTTTCTAGAAAAACCTAGCCTACCTATAAAATTTTTAGCCAGCAAAGAGATAAAGAAAAAAGAGATATTTTTTTTTAACCGCGAGCTATTAATAAAATTTTTACGGCCAAGGCCCTAGCCTCTTTATGAATAAAAAAAAGAGTCTTAAATTTAAAATTTCCTGGCCCTCTATCTTTTAAAGCCTTGGCCATTGAGCGGCGTAAGGCCAAAAAATTGACTCTAAAGCCAAACTACGGTAGTATTAGTTAGAGGCTAATATAAAATCAGAGCCAATCGAATTTTATTATCTTAATCGTAACCGTACACCAAGTTTTTTTTCCCCACGTTGCGGCTGGTAGCGACTTTCGAGTTGTAATTAAATTTTTAGCATACCCTTAAGTTCTTAACATTAGTTCTTTTAACGTTTCTACTTAGCTCTCTGCTCCAACCATATATTTTAACTTTGATTAATGTTAAAATTACTACGCTCCTAAAGGGGGCTACATTGCTGCGATATGTGTCGTCCCTTTCAATAGACTTGGTACCGCAGCGTTCTCTCTTGTGAACGGGCCCTTAAACGTTCACATTTATGACCGGACATTCTTAATCAACTGACTGAATTTTATTAAAAAAACGGTCAACTAAAACCTCTCGCGGGGCAAGCCTTTAACAGCGCTTCTCTCGCCTTTCCCGGAGTTTAACCATGTCAAAAATTTTAGTTGTGGACGACGAGGCCCATATCCGTATGCTTTACTCTGAAGAGTTGGCCGAGGAAGGTTTTGAGGTCATCACGGCCGAAAATGGCTTGAATCTCATGGAGCGCTTGGAAAAGGAAAAACCCGACGTGGTGGTCTTAGATATCAAAATGGTCGACTACAATGGGTTAGATCTTCTTCAAGATATTAGAAATAAGTACTACGATTTGCCGGTCTTATTGTGCTCGGCCTACGACACATTTAAAGATGATATGAAATCAATAGCCGCCGACCACTATGTGGTAAAAAGTTTCGATCTCTCCGAACTCAAGGAAAAAATCCGCGAGGTCTTGTCCTGAACCAAAGCTTGACCGACGATTTTATCAATGGGTCTATGACCCTTAAAAGAATCTTAGACCAAGAAAGCCGCCTAGATCCGCAGGCAGCCCGCTCTAGTGCGGCCTATAGGGCCAAACAAACTCATAGCTGCCCTTTTCGCAACCAATTTCAACGCGACCGCGACCGCATCCTGCACTCTAAAGCCTTTCGACGCTTAGCCCACAAAACGCAAGTCTTCATCGCTGCCTCAGGCGATCACTTCCGTACGCGTCTTACCCACACCCTTGAAGTATCCCAAATCGCCCGCACCATGGCTAGGGCCATGAACTTAAACGAGGATCTGACCGAGGCCATTAGCCTAGGTCACGATCTCGGTCACACCCCTTTTGGTCATGCAGGGGAAAGACTCTTAAACAGACTCTTACCTCAAGGCTTTAGACACCAAGATCAATCTCTTAGGGTGGTTCAGATCTTAGCCCGCGACGGAGAAGGGCTTAATCTTACCGATTTGACCCTCGACGGTATAGGTAAGCATTCCAAAGGTCGCGGCCCCATCTTCGTCGCCCCACCCGAAGGCCCCATAACCTTAGAGGGGGCTTTAGTCAGAGCGGCCGATATCATCGCTTATTTGGCTCACGATCTTGATGACGCCTTGGAGGCCGGATTACTGAAACAGAGCGATGTACCTAAGAGATTATCAGATTATTTTGGCTGCAAAGCTTCAAACCGAATCGAAACTATGGTTAGCGATTTAACTAATAATAGCTCTCTTATAGGTAACGAGATTACCTTAATTTTTTCCAAGGCTACTAGTCAGGCCATGGAAGAGCTGCGTGGTTTTCTCGACCAAAAGGTTTATGCCCATCCAAAATTAGATAGAGAACTAAACGCAGGTCAAATAATCATCGAACGCATTTTTAGGGCCTTAACTCAGGACGATGGCCTCTTAGCCACCCTGGCCCCAAAAAACTTAGCTAATAGCCGCGCCCAAGCAGCTTGCGACTTTATTTCTGGAATGACCGACCGCTACGCCGTAACCTTTGCAGCCAACCTTGAATAAATACTGCTTTTTTCTTTCTTAAAAAAACCTCGCCCCCCAGCTAAAAACCATAGACTTCCTAAAACGCCAAAATCTAGGAATAGGATTAGAGATAGGTTTACCCCACCGTCCTTTCACCCCAACACTACCTAGCGTGCCCTTCGGTGCCAGGGGGTTCGACAGTCCAATACTAAGCATGATGTTTTCCGTTACGCGCTTCAAATCTGTGAATCAATCGGTCATGTCCCTTCATCTTTAGGCTTTGGTTTGTAAGCGTCGTAGGTAGTACTTGGCTTTTGGATATTCCTCTTAAGCCAAGATGCGTTCTAACAGGTCAGTCGACATCATACTTTTCTCGTTGTTCACGCCTATTGCGGCTGAGGTTTCCATACTAAGCCCTTCCCGATTCCTCTTGGTTTCCAACCTACCATCCTCGGGATAGCCCGCTTCGTCTGCGTTTTTCTGCTCTATACGCAAGATTGCCCTTTCACATATAGGAGAACAACTACCATTGTGCCCTTCCCAGAGTCCGTCCCTTCGGTACTATGACTTGTGCTAACTTCTCACGCCACAATGGCCCGTTACCAGACACTTTGCCAATTTTATGGCCACGTGAGATCTAACCCTGGTTAAAGCGCTAACTTTCCCTTCACCTACCCGCCGCATTTACATCCATGAGTTCAGCAGTATTGGACTTCGCTTTGTTTGATAAGCTCGTCCGCTCATCTCTCCCTGTTCGATTTGAGGTTCGTCGGGCCGAGGGTTTATACCTCGGGATCATTCGAAAATGTGTGGATCTTGATGTAAAGGGAGCCTAACTTCCTGGTACCCGGTAGGGTCCCAGGGTCTTCAATTTGACATTGAAGAAGAAAGGTTTCGTTTATGTTT
>JAITQT010000304.1 GCA_031288745.1 Deltaproteobacteria bacterium | reverse complement strand
ATATGTTCTTCGTTTGAGTCTGAGGCAAAGGCTAAAATTAAAAGGTTGATACAGCAGCACGTTTCTCCAATGGAAGGCTGAAAATTTTTTTTAAGGTGCATTGTAGTGTTAAGTATAAGTCTGAAAGATTATGCATCGGGAGCTTATTAAACCCTAAATTCCTTGTATTATTACCCCTAATTTTGCTGGGCTCGAGGCGGACCCCTCTACCCGGAGAACATACCTGCTCCGTATCCTTGGGGCTCACTACCTGGCTATTCTCTCCGGGGTATACTCCTAACTGTTAATTTTCTCATTCCTCTACCCTGGAAATTCAGAGACTCTTTAGCCTTAAGGAGCTATGGTCGACCCCCTAATGTAAGTTATTAGGTCTTGCTCAGATAGGCTATGGGTTCTTTCATTATTGTCCGTTGCACTTTTGTTAGTGGGGCAAGCAACCTCCGGGGGCTATCTTTTGTGCCGATACAAATCTTTTCTATTTCTGTTATCAGTCTCGCCTTGCTCATGCATTTCTTCTTCAAAAACTTACGAAGCTTGACGCCAGGCTTGGAAACGATTATGAGAGCTATGAAAGAGCAGAAGGTTTTGCCATCTGTTGTGCAGGTAAAGTGCTTTAGCATCTTCTTCATGGAGATATCGTTTTTAACGTCTTCAAAAGAATTCTCTATAATATCTTTAGCCTGGTACATAGCTAAAATTTCTAAGCTACTTAGTGGCGTATTACTCAGAAGACAGAAGAAGCCGTAGTAAAGTAACGCTTGCCTAAATTTATCAATGTCGGGAACGTAGCAGAAACTGCAGTCAGGGGCAAGCTGGATAGTGGAGTAATCACTCAAGGGCTTTGCCTCTCGTTGTGTCAACTGTTTTGTCTGTTGGAGCTAGGCCTCTCCGTCATCCACCTTCCTGAGTAGTGCGTATAGCTGATCATCAGCTAAAGATCTATCATGAAAGATGTGCAGGGCAGCTGCCGTACAGTAAAAACAGCCGGTCATAGCAACAGTGAAGACAGACGATTCCACCCTGTTATCAAAGGTGACGATGGGGCTGGACCAGATCTATTGTCCTCTTAGTCGTTTTGTGGTGCTTCATCACTCCAGTGATAAAGCCATAGTCTTTTTTGTTCAGATACTTAACGTCATTAGTGGCGTAAAAGCCTCATCCGACACGAAACCATCATCAGTTATCCCCAGCTCTTAATTGTAAGCCATCATATAGGGAAGGTGGGATTTATCCACTATCGAGCCACAAGAGGTTACGTAAAATATCGGCAGCATGGTTTCCTGGGAAACTAAACAGCCGAGGTTGATTTGAGGTAACTTTTCACTATCTCTGTTGTGACTGAAAACTATGCCTTTAGCATATGCCGAGAATGAAGTGCTGGTATATGACAAGAAAGAGCTTGGGGGATGTTTGGCAATACAATGTTTGAAGAAAGCCATTCTATCAGCGTGAGTAATTAATGGGAATAATTAGGAGGTTCTCTTTGACGAAAGTTGAGGCTATGACAAGGTGAATTATATGCAGAAGTCCTAAACCTCACCAAAGACGTTCGCTGGAAAACATATATAACGTAAAGTGCTGATTTGCAAAGTAATTCCAATAAGTCTCGTCGGGGATAGGTTTCATTTAGTCGATCATTTCTAGAGAGGATGAAAAAATGTCGCGCAGTCTCGTGCTCTTCCAGACATGTCGAATGTGTGAGCTTAAAATCATAGCCACGAACAAAATCAGGATTCTTCCGGGTTTCCCTTTTTAAGACCAGCCGCTGCCTATCGACAACCATCTGAGCATTTATTTGTTGAAAATACTTTTCCTGCTAGTTGCTAAGGCGATAGGTTTGGTAGGTTTCCATGATGTAAAAATCCTCGCTGTGGTTTAGGATGAAAAAATTTCCCGCAATGAGTATTTTATCCTCGCTTTGAAGGAGGTAGTTTACGAGGCTAAAAATAAAATTTAAGTCTCGTTCAATCTGAGCAAGTCATGCTACTAAGAGGCTAAAGTAGGCACTCTAGAGGCTTCGCCTGGCAAGAGACGCATTTTTTTTCTACATTTGAGTTTTAAGTAGACGGATCGTTCGTCGTTTAACATCTTTCGAAAAGATAGAATGGTTTTAGCGTCGCAACCAACCAAAGAGGGCGGGTCGTAAACGGACACATATTTTGAGCATAATGAGTCGACTAGAATCCTGTTTAAAGGGATTAATTAAAGAAAGTTAGCGGATTAATTAAATGTCATTTGATTCTTAGGACGAAGTAAGAGCGAGAACGCATTTTTAACGCAAAGCGAATTGAATGGGGACAGTCAATTCTAAGGTGGAGATGGTTATCTCTTTTGGAAAGGCTGGCAAAGGGTTAACTCGTCTTAATAGAGCGGTAGCCTCATCGTCAAGGACGGCGTGACCGGAACTACCAACTAATCTTGAACTTACTATTTGTCCGCTGCGATTAATGATGAAGCTAACTCTCACTACTCCTTCTATTTTACTGTTTTTGGCGCTAGGGGGATATTTACGGTTGTTAACCAGCTTCCGCCTCACCTTGGACTTATAGGCTTCAATGGCGTTAGCCGTGCCTCGGCCCGTGCCGCCGCCGTAGCCGCCTTGCCCAGAGCCAGTTCCTCCTCCCCCCGAGCCCGTTCCGGTCCCTGTGGCCCCGCTGGCGCTGCTGGGAGTATTGGAAGAAGTTGGGGCTGCAGGCACAGAGGGTTTTGGCTTGGGTTTAGGTTTAGGTTTAGGTTTTGGTTTCGGTTTCGGAGTCGGGGGAGGAGGTGGTGGCGGAGGCGCTTCTTCAGCCTTTGGGGAGAAAGACTCAATAAGCTGCACTTGGTCTTCTTCTGGCTCAGGTTCAGGCTCGGGTTCTGGCTCTGGTAAAGGCTCCGGTGGTTCCGGCGGCGGAGGTGACTCGGCCATGAGAGGCTCGGGTTGGCCTCCCCCCGGTTCGCCCCCCAAGGGGGCGAATTCTAGATCCATGTACCCCAAAATTTGCAGTTGCTCTTTGGGAGGGGCTGGGGCTATTAAGTAAGCCACTACGGCGATATGTAGCCCAAAGGCTAGGATAAAAGCTCGCCAAAAGGCTGAATTTAGCTTCTCTAGTTTGTTGTATGTGTTAGCGGCCATAAACGCCTCAATATTGACTCAAAATAGCGGTTTTTAAATGGCCGAGGCTGGTGGGGCCGGAGGAGCTGCTTGGTCAGTTAGAGGCGGTGCAGCCGGAGCTGGGGCCGGAGGGGCGGCTTGGTCAGCTAGAGGCGGCGCAGCTGGAGCTGGGGCCGGAGGAGGGGCGGCTTGGTCAGCTAGGGGCGCAGCCGGAGCTGCGGCTTGGCTTGTTTGAGGGGAAGCTATCTGAGCCTCAGAAGAGGCTGGGTCGGCCGGGACCGAGGCCCCTTGGGCTGGAAGCGCAGAGGTTGGCTGAACGGAGGAGACTAAAGTTATCCTGGCAAAGCCGGCCTGCCCTAGTTCGCTCATTAGTTCCATCATCTTGGCGTATTTAACCTCACCATCTCCTCTAACGAAGACTTCACCGCTCTCGCTTTCCAAAGCTAGCTTACGAAAAAAGTCCTGGCGATTAGCTTCGGGGACCTCTTCTTTATCAATAAAGACCCTCGTTTGCGCGTCTAAGCTGACGATTAAAGGGTTGGTGGGTCTGGCCATAGGTAGCCCAGAGGTCTTAGGAAGGTTGAGCCTAACTCCGCCCATCATCAAAGGGGCGGTAATCATAAAGATGATGAGCAGTACCAGCATGACGTCAATAAAGGGGGTTACGTTGATATCAGATATTGATTGGACCTCGTTAAGGCCCGAAATGAGTTCCTTGTTTCGTTCCATAATAGCCTATTAATTTTTAAGCCACCAGTCCAGAAGGCGGGGCGGATTTGTTAATTTGAGAAATTGACTTTTCTTTTGATTCGAAGCGGAGTCTAGAAAGAGCGTTGCCTATCAAGCCGATGCCCGATAAGGCCTCTTTGGTGACTTTTCTGGTGGTAGAGTTGATTTTATTAAAGGCCACCACCGCTGGAATAGCGGCCACCAAGCCCATGGCCGTGGCCGCCAAGGCCTCGGCTATACCGGGGGCCACCACAGCCAAAGTGGTTTCCCCGGAGGAGGCGATGCCCACGAAACTATTCATAATGCCCCAGACAGTGCCGAAGAGACCGATAAATGGGCTAGTGGAGCCCACTGTAGCTAAGACTGTGACATGAGACTCTAAGCGGTCGATTCGGCCAGAGAGGACGCCCCTCATGGAGCGCTCCACTCTTTCTCGGTAATCGGCCCTAGTTTCACCGCCAGCGTAATCTCGACTTTCTTTTAGGCCGCTTTGAGCAATCAAAGCGGTGAAACCTGGGAAAATTTCTGGGTTGACCTCATTTGTTAGGTCTTTGGCAATTTTTTTAAAGAGCCAGATTTTGCGGCTTACCCGGTTAAGGACGATCGTTTTTTCCAAAATAACGACCCAGGAGGCTAAAGAGGCTAAAGCCAAGAGGATCATCACGCCTTTAACTACCGAATCCGCGTTTAAAAACATGTTGGAGACGGAAAATTGTTCCATTAATAACCCTTTTTAAAGTTAATAAATAAAAATAAATTAAGTTGTTTTTTTGGGAGAGTTTAATAGAGGAGAAGCTTAAAATTAGATTTGGGTACGTAGATTTTATTAAATCTCGTAAACCGTTGCTATCTCATCACCAGCAATGGGTAATGGTTATAGGTCGTGCCCCAGTTTAGGACTTTAACGGAGAAAGACCATAGGCTGCGTCCAAAGCGTGGGCTTTTCGGGCCCCTTAGGCTTAGCTTAGGTTGAGTTTGGTAAGATGGCCGCAATATTCGACAATGATGATTCCTTCTAGATGAACGGCTAAACTATACCATACGTGCGATTTTCGGCTGTAGTGTCATTTCTAGGGTTCTTTGGGCTCGGTTATAATCTTTGTCTAGCTTAGGCTCTTATGTCTAGAAAAACGTCAATGTCTTGATCGCCTTTCTTTTGCCCAGCTTAGCGTGGGGACTCGGTAGGATTAGAGTCTTTCCTGAGCCGGCCTTAGCTATGGTTATATTGTGTCCTAGTAGGAAAGGTACCTCGCTCGTTTAATTTCAAAGATCAAAGGGTTTAAAGAGCTTTAGGGTTTAGAACTCAGCCTCAATCGAGCAGCTAGAGAAGCAAACGAAGAGTTAATTACTTTATAAGTAAAAATTAATATTGACGCTATCTAAGGTCACCGTGTAGAAGGAGCTGGAGAGCCATTAGCTCAGAGGCGTTTGTGAAATCGTATATTTGAGGTGCCTTGAGGCCACCGAGCAGCGAAGGTTTATGGTAGTTGCGACGCTGGTTAAGTTTTAGTTGAGCCTTAGGGCCCCTGTTGAACCTAAGCTTTAACGGCTGGCTCAAAATCCTTATATGTCCGAGGCCAAAGGTGTTGGTGAACAATGCGAGCGATAAACTCTTACTCGTACGCTACCAAAAGGCACCACCATTTTTTTACTGATAGAACGAGGTACAAACCAACGGCGTTAAAAGGAGGCTATTTTTTAGTTCGATGGGTATAAAGAACGAAAAAGGTTATACGTTAATTTTCGTTACGATTCGTATATGATTTTAGGAAAAAATATCGGAGTGCCTAGCGGTGGCTTCAAAGGTCAGTGGTAGCTAGAGAGAATCTAAAAATTTTAAATTAACTAAAATTCATTTCCGAACGAAACTTTTTGCTAAGGCCTTGGAGTTATTGACTGTGTTATTTTAGTACCTTTAGCGATGAAAATCAAGCGGCTTTTAATCGGTCGGCTAATTTGTGCCAATGATTTATTTGAATATTTTTTATATTATTTAATACAAGATAAGATAATTATATATTGAATAAATTGTTAAATTCGATTTACAAAAACTTAAATATTTATATATGAAAATTTAAATTTTATTGTAAAATTTATGTTTTTTAAAAGCGAAAAAAACCTCAAACATGAAGGAGGCGGACGATTCCACAATTGAAATCGCCCGCCTTCGTCATGAGTCTGAGGCTTATATCCTTTAACAGCCCACCTCCAAGCTTTGAGCCTGGAGGTCCGGACGGACCGTAAGGATTAATGGGAAGGGGGTTTAGGCCGGTTCTTCCTCGTCCCCCTTCGTCCCATTTCGTTGAGTTAACCGTTGAGTAGCGAAAGGGCCATTTGCGGTAGCGAGTTGGCCTGACTTAACATTGAGACAGCCGCTTGAGCTAGGACCTGGTTTCTAACGAACTCGGTCATTTCGGTAGCCACGTCGACGTCGGAGATGCGGCTCTCGGAGGCTTGTAAGGCCTCGACTTGGATTTCGAGGTTGGTGATGGTGTTTTCAAGCCTGTTTTGAAGGGCTCCTATATCAGCCCTAACCTTATCTTTTCGGGCCATGGCGTCGTTAAGGGCGTCTAAGGCTTCTTGGGCCGAGGACTGGGTCCTAACTTCGGCACCCTTCCAGTCGCCGTCGGCCGCATTTTGGATCTCCACAAAGCTGTGGCGATCGAGACCGTTGATGATGCCGGCTGAAAGACCGGGGGTAGTGATTTCGTTTTTACCGTCCGAGAGGGCGGCTATCCACAGATCCCTTTGGTCGCCAACGTCGCGGCCGTGAAGGGTTAGGTTCCAAACTTCTTTGCCGTGTCCGGCTCTGGTCTGTACTGGTTTGAAGGTGCCCCAATTTTCCCCGCCTAGGCTAAAGGAGGTGCCGTCTTGGGTAATTTTATTAGTAGAAGTGTTTTCAAATTGGATGGCCAGTAGGGCATCTTGAGAAGCGAGGTCGCCGTTGCCTACGTCGCAAGCCAGCAAACTATTTTTGTCTCCGCCTTCCTTGGCAAATATGTAGACCATTTCGGCGGAGGCACCGAGACTGTTGTGATTTTGGACCATAGCCCAAAATTCGCTATCTTTATTGTGGTTGATAGCCGAGGCCAAAGCCCAGGCCCCGAAGTTTGAGATGCCGCTCTGGTTGAAATAAGCCGTCCCAGCGCTGGCGACTAAGGTCACGAATTTGTACTTATCGACCATCCCCGTCTCGGTGACTGTCTGGGCAGGAGAGGCGCTCTTATAAAAGTCTTTAGATTCTAGATCGTCTATATTGGCTTCAGCGGCCGGACCCTTGGGGGCGGTTGTAGCGGTTTTGCTAAGTCTCCCCATGCCGTCAAAATTGGGCTCGGCATTGACTTGGGCTTTGAAGAGTAGATCCTTAATCTCTAGG
>JAITQT010000167.1 GCA_031288745.1 Deltaproteobacteria bacterium | reverse complement strand
GTTGCGGCTGGTAGCGACTTTCGAGTTGTAATTAAGTTTTAGCATACCCTTAAGTTCTTAACATTAGTTCTTTATAACGTTTCTACTTAGCTCTCTGCTCCAACCATATATTTTAACTTCATATTAATGTTAAAATTACTAAGCTCCTATAGAGGGCTACATTGCTGCGGTACGTGTCGTCCCTTTCAATAGGCTTGGCACCGCAGCGTTTTCTCTTGTGAACGGACACCTTTAATCAACCCTGGCTTTTACAAGCCCCTTGCTTTAGGGAAGGGTAGTTAACCCGCCCAACCAAATCATAATCTGAACTTTTAATTATTTTCACTTCGACTATTTGACCAGCTTTAGGCTGTTGCCCGTCAAAATAGATAAGCCCATCCACCTCCGGGGCTTGAAAGGTAGCTCTTCCCACCATGACCAAAGGGCTATCCTCGGAAGCCCCTTCGACTAATACGGTCAAAGTTGAGCCGATTCTTTTTTTATTTATGGCTTTAGAAATGGCCCTTTGCTTAGCCATTAAGGTCCGCCTTCTTTTTTCTTTAATAGAGGCGGGTATTTGATCGGGTAACTTTGCGGCCCTAGCCCCCTCTTCGGGGCTAAACTTAAAGACGCCTAAGTTCTCAAATTTAGCTTCTTCCACCAATTTTAGCATTTGCTCAAACTCGCTCTCCGTTTCTCCAGGAAAGCCCACCATCAAAGTGGACCGCAAGGCCGCCTCAGGCCACCAATCTCTTATTGATTTTACCAATTTTAAGGGCGATATGGCTTTGCGATTCATGCGTCTTAAAAGAGAAGCACTCGCGTGTTGGAGAGGCATATCAAGATAGGGGATAAGTGCTCCACCACAGATAGCCAGTCTCTTAACTAATTTTTCTGTCAGATCGTCTGGATAGGCGTACATAAGCCTTAACCACACTAGCCCTTCTAACTCGGCCAAACTCTGAACTAGATCTCCAAATTTAAGTTCACCTTCGTGCCAGGCCGTTAAATCCTGGGCCACCATTGTAATCTCTTTAACCCCAGAACTGACCAAAAGAGAGGCTTCGTACTTTAAGCGCTCTAAGCTTTTAGGCTTATACGGTCCCCTAATAGATGGAATTAAGCAATAGGCGCAGTTTCGATTACAGCCTTCAGAAATCTTAAGCCAGGCCCGCCAAGGAGGGGTGGCTAAGCTTCTAGGCCAATTCTCAAACGGCTCGTCTATTAAAGCGCTCTCGCGGCCCATTAATGAAGCGACTAAGGCGGGTAGGTTTTGGTATTGGCCAGGGGGAACGAAGAGGTCAGCCTCGACAAAATGCTGGCTAAACTTCCGCCCGTAGCGAGAGACTAAGCAGCCTATGACCACTAAAAAGGCCCCCTCCTTTTTTTGAGAAGAAAGGTAAAATAGATTTTCCAAGGCTTCTTTGGTAGCCGCTTCAATAAAAGAGCAGGTGTTAACTACGAGGATATCGGCCTCTCCGGCTCCCTCTACTATCTGACAGCCTAAGGAGAGAAAGGAATTTAAAATACGCTCGCTATCAACTAGATTTTTAGAGCAGCCTAGGGAAACCATATACAGAGTAAGCCCCTTCAAAGGCCGATATAGCGAGCTTACGTCCATCTTAATCCACCTTTAAGGCTAAAAAAATAAAATTTAGGCTTAAAAAGCAAGGAGGCCCAAAGGGATTTAGCTGCAAAAGGGACCTACTAAAAACGCTCAAGATTAATTTGAACCTTTTTCGGCTTTTTTAGCTTCTGTCCAAAGTCTCTCTAGCTCTTGGGCCGAGACTTCCTCAGGCTTTAGCCCCTTTTGGGCCAAGACCCCCTCTATAAACCTAAAGCGGCTAATAAAGCGTTGATTGTGGCTATTTAAGGCCTTTTCCGCCGAAAGGCCCAATATCCTAGATAAATTACATATGGAAGCAAGTAAATCCCCGATTTCATGGGCTACTCTTTCCTTAATTAGAGGATCTTCTATTTTAGTTTCAGCACTTAAAGAGATCTTTTGCAGTTCCTGGTCTAGTTCTTCAAGTTCGGCCGAGATGGCCAAACGGGCCTCGGCGGCCGAAGGAAAATCAAAGCCAGCTCGACCCGCCTTTTGGGCTAAGCGGTGGCAGCGGGTCAAGGCCGGTAAGGCCGTAGGGACGCTGTCTAAAACCCCGTTTTTGGGCTTAGCCGCCCTCTTAATAGAGTGCCAAAGCTTAAAAAACTCCTTAATATCGAGGGGCTTTTCCGTTGAGCTAAAGACATGCGGGTGCCTTATAATCATTTTATCTGTTGCCGCATCTAGGATTTGGGTTAGCCCAAAGCCAAAACTTGAGGTCGTTAAAAAGGAGAGAAAAACCACTAGGAAAGATAAATCGCCTGCCTCTTCTAAAATATCTGGGCCGCTATCTTCAATTAAAGCCTGACGTAGCTCGTAGGCCTCCTCTAAAAAATCTTCCGTAATTGATTTAGTCGTCTGCACTCTATCCCACGGGCAACCTTTTACTGGGTCAAGTAAGCACTCTATAAGCTTAATTAGACGATTTAAGGCTGCCTGCGAATCTTTTGAAGGGCCAAGGGGCGGCTCTAACATAACTTTAGCCTCTAGTTTAGGCTTTGCTCTTGAAAAAATTCCAAGGCATTTTTTTAATAGCTCAAAGGGATTTGGAGCTAAATTAGAAAACATTTTTTCGTTTCAATGTTTCAGTTGACATACTCCCTTAATTAAGGCAATCACTACTGAGCAGAAGCGGAAGGCCTTTAAGTATCTTTAGGAGGGTTGTTGCATCTTCGTTAGGTTATATGTGTCAGGCCCTTCAAGGCTTTTGAGCGCGATCTACCCGGCCGTGAAAATATTTACAGCGCCTACTAAATCAGCTCTATTTTCGTAACCAAAAGCTAAGCACCTAAATTAGACTTAAGAGGGGCGATTACCTCTTTACGTATAACCACCCTTCAAACATTTTTAGCCTCTCTACATGGCCTAAACTTTTATTAACTTTGAGCCTTTCTTTTTCAATTTGGAGTCAGCCATGCGCGCAAATAAGCCCTAAGCCCAATTCTAGGAAAGCCTTGTTATGGTCGCGCTTAGCCTTCAGGTACCGTCTAGGTTCCCCCAACGTTTACGAGGAGAAATTAGACCTGTTTTTAATTCTAAGCTCTCAACTACAACGATAACGCAGTTTTTGCTGGTCATAATCGAGGATTTGTTCAAATGATCTTTATGAACGTTAATTGAGTTTAATAGTGACAATGACCAGGTTCATCTTCTGGTTCTTTATCCACCAAAAGTCACTGGCTCTGGTGTAGTTAAGAGCCTAAAAGGAGTTTCCAGATGGGCTTAATCGCCGAAACAAAAGCCTAGAGTTTTGACAAACTAGTTGGACGGCTCTCTTTGATCATCAAATTATTGAGCGGGAAGCTACGGCGGAGCGCCGCTTTAAATTTTACGCTAGTACATCAAAAAACAAAGAGTTCCGAAATGAAAACTAGATTCAAACCTAAATGCGCCTTATATCCCCACCATGAAGGACAGAGTTTACCGGTGCTTCCTAGTAAATATATAAAAAAAAGCCCCCTTAAACTTAGGCCTAAAACCTATCGTGGCTAAGGGAACTTTTACTGTTACAACTCTAGCCAACAGTTTAGCGGCTAGATTGGCTGCGATAAGCCGCTTTATGTGAGGAGCGATCGCTACAGGGAGGCTAATCGGTGGCCTGTCGAGGCCAAGTTGGTGGAGGCACGCGCTCGTTATCTCGCGAGCGTGGAGTAAAGAGTGCGGCGTTTTCGCTAGCAAACTTTCTTAAAAACTCCGAATCAACTGCCTCGGGGGCCACCGAGGCTATTTTTTCGAGCCAGGCCGGACTAATTAGCTCAGGATGGGCTTTGGCTAGCGCTTGAAGGGAAGCGTAATCGGTGGGTAGAATAACTGGGGTCGATAATCCCTCCGCAGGATTAGGCAACGGCCGCCTTTGCTCTCTAGGCTGGGCCACAGGCAGTTCTTGGGTAAAAGAGTTGGCGCTCTGAGCCATCAGTCTACGCAATTTTTCCGGCACCCAACTTTTGATCCGCTCGCAAAAAGGCTTTAAGGTTTTCCAACCCACCGAGTCGGTGTAAAAAATATGGTCGGGCTTTAAAAAAGCGGTGGTAGCTGCTAGTAAAATTAAGCAAAGCACCACGCCCTTTAATAAACCCACTATACCGCCGAGTAAGCCGCTGCACAAAGGGGTTATGGTAATTTTAACTATCTTATCAACGAAGATAGACATTAAGCCCACTAGAAAATAAACGATCATGTAAATAACTATAAAGCTTAATACCGCCCTATAGCTCTCTTTATCTAACACGGGCTTAAGTTGATCGGCCCCGGCCTGCCAATAGACACTGGCGGCCCAAAAAGCCACGAACAATCCTAATATCCCCACCACCTCTTTAACCAGGCCGCGGAACACTCCCCTAATAAGGAAATAAGACAATATAACGGTTAAGGCGATATCCAGGGCGCTCATCTTCTTCCTCGCCAGGAGATCCCCGGGGCTTAATCCAGGGGGAAGGCGTCTTTTTCTCCCCATAAGAGGTTAAGTTTAAGAGGCCTTCCTTATGTTTATAACGCCCACACGGGCCCTATATTTTTATTGATAATACGCCCAGGGCAATTAACCCCAAGCCCCCATTTTAGGCATTTAAGCCCCAATGGGGCTAAGCTCTTTTCGCTTCGGGCCAGAATAGAATTTTTCAGCCGCAGTCCGGAAATACAAAAGATAGAGTTTATCACACCCATCCTAGACGATCAACGAAGAGAGGAGATATAATTGAATATTCGCTGGTGTAGAAATATAAAGGTTGCGATGTTTATTGGCTCAACCATCCTGTTTTTACCTGGTTTCAAGCTATAATGTCGATAGACTGTATTAACTACGCTTTCAGCTAGCACTTTTTTAACACAACCGTTCACAAGCCCTTCCTGGAGGCCTGCCGCGATTTGAGATTTTAGCAGCGCATTCTATGCTCTGTAAGGTTGATGTTAATGGATTTTTATGATTGCGAGGGGAAGCTCACCCATTAGCCCAGATTAGGCCTTTGTTCAGTCGAGCGAGAGGGGGCAAACAAGCTCTTGAAGAGGCCTTATTAACGATTACTTTTTAACTTAGTTAAAAAAATCGCTTATTCTGATATATTTTTAAAATACTAAACGAAAAAGTTATGTATAATAATTTTATTCAAATAATATACACTTAAATTATAAAAATAATATTTTATTAAAATATTAAGCTCTTTTTACATCTACATCTTTATATTTTGTCTAATTATATATAAAAAAACACAATACTATCCATAGCCAGCCCAAAACAAAAAAGCTAGCTAACTCTTTGAGCTTAGCCCTTATCTTAAGGCTAAACTTAGGGGGAAGACTACTTAAAGGCGGCTTTGGGTTTAACTATCTTAATATCGCGGGTCTCAATGCCAAGGGATTTCATTTCGGCCAAAAAGCCTTCGAGAGCGGTCTGAGCCGCCACTTGTTCAAATGGGTTTTTGACCTCTAATTTATCGGCCCCGTTAGTCAGCTGGGTTTGATAGACATCGATTTGTTTTCCGAGTAATTTTAAGACCCTTAAAGAGCCCTTAACCGGATCTTCTAAGGCTTGCCTGGCCTCTTCCTCAGAAATAGTGGAAGAATCAAAATAGTTATCGGACATAATCTTTCCTTATCAATTTTTTTTGTTTGGCTTCCTCCCTTCCCTGAAGCAAGGAGATTGCTACAGAGCCTGTTTAGGGAAGGCCTTCAAGTCTCTTAGAAGGGGGCTTAGCGTTTCGTTGGCTGGCTTCTGTGGTCCATTTAAATCGACTTTATTATCGTAACCACAATCTAGCGCCTAAATTCCGCTTAAATCCTAGGAGATTACCTTTTTCTGGGCAGCCAATGATAGGTAATAAAGTCAACTAAAAAAAACTATTTAATGATATTATCGCATATCCTAGCTCGAAAGGCGAGAGCGGCCTATCATTAAGACAGCATCCATTTAGGCTCGTCATGAGTCTCTCTTAGATTTCATTATTTGTGTCCGTTCACAAATGTGAACGTTTAAGGGCCCGTTCACAAGAGAGAACGCTGCGGTGCCAAGCCTATTGAAAGGGACGACACATCCCGCAACAATGTAACCCCCTATAGGAGCTTAGTAATTTTAACATTGATCGAAGCGCAAAAAGTCCCCTTTATCAGTCTTTAAATTTGTAACATATTCTTATCACTAGTTAATTTTTTAGACTATTGTGCTTTTAAGAGATTTTTGCGCTTCGATCAAAGTTAAAATATATTGTTGAAGCAGAGAGCTAAGTAGAAACGTTAAAAGAACTAATGTGAAGAACTTAAGGGTATGCTAAAACTTAATTACAACTCGAAAGTCGCTACCAGCCACAACGTGGCGAAAAAAAGACTTGGTGAACTGTTACCATTATTCCATCCGCTTAGGCGTATTGATAGCCATTTACTTAGCAGGCTAATTCGAAGGATTTTAATTTTCTTCGTCTAGACTTTAGAGCCTCTCTAAGGTAAAATCATAAAGTTTAAATTTTGGTCTGGCCTGGCTCGCCACTTATTCTACTTCAGCCTGAGCTAGATTTTGTCTAAGGTTTAGTTAAACGCAATTTATAGTCCTTATTTTTATTTGGAGACAATTTGACGTTCGCTGAAATTATGAAGAATTTGGCCAAAAAAAAGGAGCTGGTTAGCCTCACCTCCTCCTCTAAAGCACAACCCATTCCGTGGAAGACTCAAATTTGGGAATACAGTAAGGCCATTTCTGTGGCCATTGTTTTAGCCCTTTTGATCCGCTCTTTTGTCGTCCAGGCCTTTCATATTCCCTCCAGCTCCATGGTGCCCACCTTTCTTGAAGGCGATAGGGTCTTAGTCACTAAATTTTCCTACGGCATCAGAAATCCCTTTAC
>JAITQT010000097.1 GCA_031288745.1 Deltaproteobacteria bacterium | reverse complement strand
CATCAATAGTCTGACCACGAAGTGGTCATAACATTTCATTATTTTTTTATACATCAAAAACCTACTCAATATAATTTCTATTTGAGTAATTAAGAAAATAATTAGAAAGTTTTCATATTTTATAAGGATAAAAAATAAATTTATATCATTTTTTTATATATAAATGCATATCATTATATATAGTATCAAAAATATGCTCACCTAAGTAAATACTAAGTTCTAGTAGAAATTAGCACGATAACTCTGGATTATTGAATGATTTATCTAACTAATTTATAAATGTAATAGTAAAATACCACACGGCTTTAGCCTAAGGGGTGATTGCTACTAGGGGCTATTTTTAACCTTGTGGCCGTAGTATATGTTCTTAAATAATTTCTAAACTTGGTTTTCCAATAGAATTAGCAAAATAACCGTTAGATAAATATGATCGAAGCGCAAAAACCTCTTAAAAGCACAATAGTCTAAAAAATTAACTAGTGATAAGACTATGTTACAAATTGAAAGACTGATAAAGGGGACTTTTTGCGCTTCGATCAAATATGTTCCTTCCAGAAATTTTGTTAAAAAAAATGCGGGTATAATGGCTCTCTCCATAAGTGATATGTGGAATCTAGGATAGCGGTAGTTCACTCGGCTAGTTTAATAGATCTTTATCGAAATAATCAAGGGCCTTTTAACTAAAAACTAACCGCCAGCTTTAATTGATTTTAGTTCGTCCTTCTAGCACGTCTTCTGTTTGGCTCTCGGATATATCGAAGTTGTAAAAGCGCTTAAAAAACGATTTTACCTCGGCGCGCATATCAATATCCTTAAAGCGCTCGGGATAGAACTTACTGCCAAGCCAGAGGGCCATTAAAGCCCCCTCGCCGCTTCTAGTCGACCACAAAAAAATGCCTTGGGGACAATTATATACCCGCCCGTTTTTAACTGCCGGGATGGTTTTCAAAGATGGGTTGTTTAAAATTTCGTCCGTGAGTGAGTTAACGGTGGTCACAATCACTTCAGGAGCCCAATCAACGATTAATTCAGGATCTACCATAAGCCTTCCTCCCTGGCTGGTACCTTTATAATCCCTAGCCACGTTTATCCCCCCGGCCGCCTCTATATGCTCGTTACAAATATCCGTTTCATTTATAGTCGTCATCCTTCCCCCTAGGCCCGCGACCAGCATTACTTTAACTCGCTCGCCCTCCTTTAGGTCCGAGCTCCTCTCCTTAGCCCTTTGAAGGTTAGCTTTATAATATTGCCCAAACTCTTTAGCCCTTTGGCTCTCTTCAGGGCCCAAGATTTGACCGATAATCTCAAAAGATTGGCAGATAGTCTCAACGCTAGCTATATTATTAATAGCCACTACAGCCACGCCCGCCTTTTCAAGCTGAGCTCGGCGCTCGACGGAGAGAGAAACATCCGGTCCAAAGACCACTTGGGCCCCTGAGGCCACGATGTCTTCGACGGAACCTGTATCGTAATTTTTAGGATTACTAGCTACGATATCGGGAAAAACAAGCTTAAAAAAAGGGCTAATAACTTGAGTGGGATAAGCCGAGATACGTCCGTCGCCTTGGGTTAACATCTCGGTCATCTGAGCAAAGGCTGGAATCAAAGGGGCGACTTTAGTTACTTTATCAGCCACTTGCACCTCTCGCTCCTCGCTATCAATGACGGTTCTAGCTAGAGAGAAAGAGGCGCTGCAAAAGAGTGAAAATAGTAAACAAAGAGAAAAAATAAACGAGATCGGCTTTAAAAGCGACCTCTTAAAGGAGATATCTCTATTAACCTGGTCAGAAAATAAATTTAACATTTTTTCTACCCTATTCTATCCTAGTTTCTATCTTAATTCTTCAGGGCTCAAATAAGCCGCCGTAGGGTTTAGGTGGCCATTATCTATTCCATCGACCGCGGGCGGCAAACCTTAACGACGTGGGCCCTAACGCTTATATCCACCACATCCACTTCCACACCGTAAGTTAGGCTAAGATTTTCAGAAGTCATAACTTCGGCGACCGAGCCTATAAGGGCCGGGCGATCTCTAGCCATTAAGGCCACTTGCGAGCCGCACAAAAAGACGTGATCGGGAAAATGGGTGGTCATAAAAATGCCTAGACCTTGACTAGCCAGATTTCTAATAGTTTTTAAAACCTTTACCTGATTGCCGAAATCCAAATTAGAAGTGGGCTCGTCCATTAACAAAAAAGCGGGGTCCTGAGCCAAGGCTCTGGCTATCATAACCATCTGCCGCTCCCCGCCGCTTAGCTCAGTAATGGCTCTCTGGGTTAAATTCTCTAAGCCCAGCCGCTCTATTACCTCTGTTACGATTTGATAATCTTTTGGGCCCGGCTGACCAATTAAACCTAAATGAGAGGTGCGGCCCATCAAAACCACCTCGAAGACGCTATAGGCGAAGGGCGAAAACTGGGTTTGGGGTACGTAGCCCATTAGTTTGGCCTTTTTAGCCTGACCGAAGTTTTTAATATCACGGCCTCCGACCTTAACGGCTCCCGAAAGAGGGGGCATTAGCCCCAAGACGGTTTTAAATAGGGTGGTTTTACCAATGCCGTTAGGGCCCAGAAGGCAAAAAACCTCGCCACTCTTAACCTCGGCCGAAAAATTATTAACAATCGGGACAATAGAGTAGCCGCAAGAAAGGGCCTGAACTTCTAAGTCCATTGTCTTTTACCTTTACATAATATGTAGACAAAAAGAGGTGCCCCCACCAAAGAGGTCACTATGCCCACCGGCATTTCCCCAGGTAGCACAAGGCGGACCACGCTATCGACTAATAACATGAAAAGCCCTCCGGTTAGTAAAGAAGCTGGGAGTAAAATCTTAAAATTAGGGCCAATGACAAAACGGCACATATGAGGAATTATTAAGCCCACCCAGCCAATAAGTCCGCAAATGGCCACAGAGGAAGCTGTTAATAACGTAGCACAACTTATGACTATTAGCCTTACACGGGAGACGTCCACACCCAGAGCCTTAGCCTCCTCGTCGCCAAAGGAGAGAGTGTTGAGCTGAAATCTAACTAAAAAGAGAGGCCCTAGGCTAACGACCATTAC
>JAITQT010000012.1 GCA_031288745.1 Deltaproteobacteria bacterium | reverse complement strand
ATCTTTTTATTAAGTTTATACTCAACAACTCTAATTTCCAGGAAAACCCAACCGGTTTTATCCTTACTGTCACGCACCCTGCTTAAATATGAACCATTAGATAGTCGCTCTTCTATAGGACAATCAGGTTGATTTCACTCTCTATAATAATTTAGCTCCAGTTAAGAGAGCTTTTAACCACAGCTTCTACTTATAAAAACCTCTGTCAGCTAGGCGCATTATCTCTTCCCTCAGTCGCCGGATTCTATTATCATAAGGGACATTTTACGCTTGCTTCTCTCATATAGCCCTATCTCCGCTTTAGTGATAATGCGGGGGCTCGTTTCAAAGACTAAGCACCTAACCTAAGGGGGGCGGCCTCACCAATGGCGCAAGGATTAGCCTAGCCTAGCTATCTAGCTAAATTTATTATATTTTATTAAAATTATGCTAATATTTTTTTAATTTTAAATAAGCAAAAAAACATAACTTGTGTTATAATTAAAATTAAATTTTAAATTATTTTTTTTTATTCGTACCATTTCAGGCTCCAAATTAGGTTAGATAGAGATTCAACCTTATCCTGGGGCTTAACCCAAAATTTATTTTAAATCAGCCTAAACCGAACAATATTTTACTTAAGGTCTAAAATTACTCGGCCGCCTGGGCCCCTTTTTTTATGGTTATCGCCGACTTTAATAAGCCTCTTGCCTTACCCGAGCTTGACCTAGTCAAGAAAAAGGCTCCTCTGCGCCTAGGCTTTTCCACCGGGTCCGCCGCTACGGCCGCAGCCTTGGGCGCGGCTATTTTTATTCGTCATGGTCGACCGCCCGATAAAGTAACTATAAGCCTTCCTAAGGGAGAATCCTTAGATATAAACATATCTGAGGCCTCTCGCGATCATTTAGGCCTAATCACTTGCTCAGTAATTAAAGACGCTGGAGACGATCCTGACGTTACTAACGGGGCTAAAATTTCAGTTAGCCTTGAGCCCATAGACCAACCTCACATTTACCTAATAGGGGGCTCTGGCGTAGGCCGAGTAACTAAGCCAGGATTAGCCGCGCCTGTGGGCGGCTTTGCCATTAACCCAGTGCCTACCCGCATGTTAATAGAACATTTATCTCTCTTCATCTCTGCCATTGGTCCTGGGCTAAAAGCTACGGTTTCCATACTAGATGGTGAGCGCTTGGCCCTAAAAACCCTAAACCCTCGCCTAGGCGTTATCGGAGGCCTTTCGATTTTGGGCACCACTGGCCTAGTAAGACCTTTTTCTCACCAAGCCTACGCCCAAACCATTGAAACCGCCCTTAAGGTGGCTCTGGCCCAGGGTCTGGAAGAAATCGTTTTAACCACTGGCGGCCGTAGCGAAACCATGGCCAGGGAAGCTAGGCCCGATCTCCCTTTGGAGGGCTTTATCCAAATCGCCGATTTTTTTAGTTTCGGGCTAAAGAGCGCCGCGGCCCTTGGCTTTAAAACCATAGGTTTAGCCTCTTTTTTTGGCAAAGCGGTCAAACAAGCCTCCGGGGCAGCCTACACTCACGCCCGCTCCTCAGATCTCGACCTTGGGGCCCTAGCTGCATCTCTAAAGAACCTCAGCTCAAGGCTTTCTTATCTAATCTCTTCGGCTTCTACCGCCCTAAACGCCTTAGAGATCCTTAAAGCTGAAAATCAACTCTGGGTAGTCCAAGAGTTGGCCCAAAGTGTGGTTAAAGCTGCGGCCAGATTCGCCGGAGCAAAGGTTAATATCTGGACTCAAATCTTTGATTTTGACGGCCTAACTTTGGCCCGGGCAGAGCTAAAGGGGAGAGACTTATGAGCGATTCAGCCCCAACTGTTACGATATTAGGCCTCCAAAGCCCCTTCGAACTAGGCTCGGCCGCCTTAAAGATAGTCGCCAACGCGGGCCTCTTAGCCGGTCCCGAGCGCTGGCTAAAATATTTTCCAGACTTTTCCGGCTATAAACTCCCCTTGCGTGGGCCCTTAGGGCCGTGGTTAGACGAGCTAAAGGTTTTAAGCGCTAAAAGCCCGGCTGTGGTCTTAGCTGGGGGAGATCCCAATTACTTTGGCCTAGCCGCTTTAATAGTTGAGCGCTTCGGGCCCGACACAGTTGAAATCATCCCCTCCCCCACCACTATCCAAAAAGCCTTTGCTCGGCTTAAAATCAGCTGGGCTAACGTCGAAGTCGTTAGCCTTCACGGCCGCCAAAGCTGGCGCTCTTTTTGGTCAGCCCTTTACCGGGCCAGCCGCCAAGGGGCCCGGGGGTATTTGGCCCTCTATACCTCTCCTGAAAACGGCCCAAATTTAGTAGCTAAAGCCTTAATCGAGCGGGAGCAATTAGATTGGAATCTTTCTATCTTTGAAAACCTAGGCTTAGATGATGAAAATATCTGGCGAGGCCCCTTAGTTCAAGCCCAAAATTACTCCTTTGCTAATTTAAATCTAGCAATCTTAGAGCAAAGCACGCCCTTTGAGCCCTTATCTTTAGGTGCCTTTGAGCATCGTTACCACCATAGCGCGGGGTTAATCACTAAAAGCGAGGTCCGCTCGGTGGCCTTAGGCTTATTGGAACTAACAGGAGAGCAAACCATGTGGGATCTAGGCTGCGGCTCAGCCTCGGTAGCCTTAGAAGCGGCGGGTTTACTTGATAGGGGGGAAGTTTGGGGTGTAGAAAAAAACCCCGAGCGCTATAAACAAGCTTTACTTAACCGAAGGCGTTTCGGGGCTGCCCATTTAGGTTTAAGCTTAGGCGAGGCCCCTCAAATCTTAGACACCCTGCCCGACCCCGATAGGGTCTTTATAGGCGGTGGGGGCGAAAGACTAAAAGAGATTATAACGCGCTCTTTCCAAAGGCTTAGGGTAGGCGGCGTTCTGGTTTGCTCGGCCGTTTTATTTTCTAGTTTGGAAGCTGCCCTTAGCGCTCTATCCTCTCTAGGAGCCAGATCATCGGTTACGCAAGTTCAGATTTCTAAAAGCTCGCCCCTAGGTGCCTCCCAACGCTTAGAGCCCCTAGATCAGGTTTGGCTGATAAAGGCCAAAAAAGACGGCCCTCATAACCAAGGAGAATAACTCTGACCCAAAAAGATGATCATAGCCCACCCCTGGCCGAGAGTAACCAGACCGGAACATTTCCGGCTGAAAGTTTAAAGGGCGAGGTAATATTTGTAGGGGCCGGGCCTGGTGCCTGCGATCTAATCACCGTCCGGGGGGCCCAAGCCTTAGCCGAGGCCGATTTAATCGTTACGGCCGGCTCTTTAGTTAACCCCGACATTTACCTTAAGCGCCTTAAAAAGGGAGCGAGAGTAGTCGATTCGGCCCCGCTAACCTTAAGGCAAATTGTCGATATCCTTATCGAAGGTGCCCAAAAAAAGCTTAAAACAGTAAGGCTCCACACCGGAGACCCCTCGCTCTACGGGGCTATCTTTGAGCAAATGATGTTATTAAAAAAAGCCGGAATTAGCTATTCGCAAATCCCGGGAGTAACTGCGGCTATGGCCGCAGCCGCAGCCTTAAACTTAGAGCTAACTCTACCCGAGACCACCCAGAGCTTAATCATAACTAGGGCCTCTGGACGCACGCAAGTGCCTAAAGGCGAAGATTTATCTACCCTAGCCGCTCACCGAGCCTCCCTAGCCCTTTACCTTTCCGCCGAACAAGGCCGCGAGGTTTCTAAAATCTTGGCCCAAAACTACGGCCCCCTAAGTCCCGTAGTCATACTTTATCGAGTTAGCTGGCCTGATGAAAAAATTATCTGGACCGAGGCCCGGCAACTTGCCGAGACTTTAGAAAAGGAAAAGCTAAGACGCCATTGCCTTATTTTAGCCGGACCTACCTTAGCCGCCCTTATGGAGGGTCGAGAGGTGGCGAAATCTAAGCTCTACGACGCAGGTTTTAGTCACCTAATGCGTCAAAGCCAATCTTCAGCCCAAGAAAAAAATGAGGCAGCTTATATTCAAACCCAACCTCTCCCCGGTCTAGCGGAGAGGGTAGAGCCTAAAGGTAAATCTTTAGACAATATCGTTACAGCCCTCTACGCCTTAACTGAGCCTGGGGCCCGCTTGGCCTTGAAAATCACCCAAGCCTTACCGGCTAAGCTCTTTTTACCTAACAGATTAACCCATCTTTCAACCGAGGCCGCAGCCTTTGAAACTTTAGGGGCTATAATTAAAGATAACTTCCATAGCTTTCGAGCCCACGTTTTTATAGCCGCCACCGGGCTAGTGGTCCGCTTAATCGGGCCGTTAATGGAAGATAAACGATCCGATCCAGCCGTCGTCTGCCTCGGCCAAGACGGCCAAAACGTTATTAGCCTTCTATCCGGTCATTTAGGCGGGGCTAACCAGCTTGCCAAAGAGATCGCTTCCATAACCATGGGCCGGGCCATTATAAACACCGCCACAGATATAACCTCTGTACCGGCCTTAGAAACAGTGGCTAGGGATTTAGGTCTAAAAGAAGAAAGCCTAAAACCTTTAGCCGCCGTGAGCCGGGCTTTATGCGAAGGGCAACCGGTGGAAATTTTAGACCCTTACGGCTTTTTACTGCCCGCCCTAACTAAATGGCCCGATAGTTTTATTGCAATAAATAAAGCGCCCGTTAGCGGACCTTTTGTGGTCGTAGACTTTAACGAATTAAACTATCCGCCTCAGGCTTTGATCTTTAGGCCCCCGGCCTTAGCCTTGGGCCTAGGCTGTCACAAAGGTCTTGATTGCGCCGAACTTGAAGAACTAGCCCTTGAGGTTTTAAAGACTAACCGCCTCTCTCTTAAATCGATTAAATTGTTAGCCACCATCGATAGCCGCGGCGGTCAAGAGGCCCCGGCCAAACTTGCTCAAAAATGGAATTTACCTCTGTTAACTTTCGATAAAAATGAGCTATCTAAAGTTAAAGTTCCCAATCCATCTCAAATCGTTCAAAAAAATGCGGGAGTACCATCGGTATGCGAAGCAGCAGCGATATTAGCGGCCAAGGGAGGTCAATTACTAACGACCAAAACCAAATCCGCTCGGGCGACCTGCGCGACGGCCCTTATCAATTATCAATCGTAGGCTTAGGCTCTAACGGGGATAGGGGCCTAACCGAAGAAGCCATAATAGCCATAAAAGAGGCCGAGATAGTTTTAGGCTATAATCTTTATCTTAAACAGGCCGAAAAGTTTATCTCTTTAGGTGCCCAAGTCGTCTCTAGCACCATGACCGAGGAAATCAAGAGATCCCAGATGGCTATCGATCTAGCCCTTTCCGGCCGTAAAGTCGCTCTCGTCTCCGGCGGCGACCCAGGGGTCTACGCTATGAGCGGAGCTTTGTTCGAACTAGCGGCCGAGCTTCAACTCTCTCTAGGAACTAACCCAGGGCAACTTTTAATAACGGTCGTCTCCGGAACCACAGCCGTTACCGCTGCGGCCGCCCTGCTTGGTGCCCCGTTAACCCACGATTTTTGCACGATTTCTCTCTCCGATAGACTAACTGACTGGGAGACTATTGTGTTTAGGCTTGATTTAGCTTCCCGAGCCGGCTTTGTCATCGCTCTATACAACCCCAAAAGTCGAGGTCGCGATTGGCAACTAAGCGAGGCGGTTAAGGTTTTACTTAAAAATCTTACTCCGTCAACCCCGGTGGGCATAGTTAGCCGCGTCGGCCGGTTCAACCAACAAGTTTCAATTACCGACCTAGAGCGCTTACCAGAGGGTAAGATAGACATGCAGACTATCGTTATCGTGGGCAACTCCTCAA
>JAITQT010000497.1 GCA_031288745.1 Deltaproteobacteria bacterium | reverse complement strand
TTATCGGCTGGGTCTTTATCACCGCTAGCCGGGGCTGGTTTTGGTTCTTCGGCCGAATTAGGGGTGGCTTCGTCGTCGGTTGTAGCCGGAGCGGCTTGATCTTCAGCCGGAGCGGTTTGATCAATTTCAGCCGGAGCGGTTTGGTCACTGGCGGCGGGATCGCCGGTTGAGGGCGCAGCTGCCGGCTCAGTCGGAGCAGGCTCGGGCGCGGGTGGCGTAGGTGCTGGGGTCGGCTCTGGGGCTGGTGTAGCCGCTGGGGCCGCCGGAGTCGGGGCCGGTTGAGTCGAACTAGAGTTGTCGCACGCGATCAAGAAAAAACCGGCGACTAAGGTAGTGGCCAGAGTCAAGCCAAGTTTTGACCATAAATTGGTACGCATAAAGTCTCCAATGGAAATTAGCGAAAAAATCGCTTATAAATAAAGCTGGTTAGCATCCGGCTTCGTTTATCTTGGCTAGACGCTAAAAGCGTCGACCAAAAAGTTTAGAAGAAAAAAACAAACGATTTTTTTAGGCGGTCTAAGCTATACTTTAACGAACTAACGTGTCGTCTGGGGAGCTGACCTCCTTCTAAATTTATATAGTTAGGCGGCGTGGGCTTGGGGCCCTAGCTGTCGCTGGTTGTAAAAATGGTTGAAAAAACCGAGCTTGATGTTTTCAAGTCGCAATAAAATTCTGCACAGAGAGTCAAACCGAAACAATGAGATATTATAGAACAATGGGCAAAGATTAATCAAAAGAATTAAACAAAAGTTAACATAAATTTTTTTAGGACACAAGGTAAATTTTTTTTGTTTGGCCTATTTATTGCTTTTAATAATTTGTCTTTTTGATTCTAACTCCAAGAGCCTTAAGCTCTGACTTTCGGCCGACCATAAAGGAGTCGAAAACAGAGTAGGAGAAATGTAGTCTTATTTGGTCCTTTTGTCAACTAAAAATTTAATGGCGATAGGCGATTTTTTTTGAGGTCTAAATTTATTTTTTATATTTCTTTATAAATTATATTTTTATTATTAAAATTAGGAAAGTTCTCTCTTATTAGCCTATAAAAATTTTCGACCAGCCGGTTTTTCTGGAATAGTTAAGTTTGGGATGGGCCCGTTTTTTTTCAGTTTTGGTCACCGAAGCCTTAGGCCTACATGGCATTAGTTTTGCATCCTTTAGAAGAGCCTAGACAGGCCTGGCAATTTTTGCCCTGTAGGATTTACGGAGGATATCAAATGCAAGACACTCGCGTAGCTTCAACTTCAGAACAAGCAGTCGCGGTCCCGCCGCTGCCAATTGAAGAAGAGTCTGATTATGTTTCCGATGGCGAGCGACTATTTGGCGAGGGCCTTTTAAAGGAGGCTAAGGAGCTTTTCCAAAAGGCTATTGAGCTTTGCCCGGGTAACGTTCAAGCTTGGAATAACTTGGCCGTGGCCGCTTTGGCCGAAGGTCATATAGATGAAGCAAAAAAATGTCTCAGGCAGGCCCTCGAGCTTAAGAGTGATTTTTTAGAGGCTCGTTTTAATATGGCCGAGGTCCACGGACTGGAAGGCAAATGGAATCTCGCGGCCAAGGAGCTTAAGACCATCTTATCGTTTAAACCAGACGATCTGCCGACCATCAGGCGCTTGGCTCAGGTTTACGTTAACTTAGGTTGGCCTGATCAGGCTAAAACTCTACTTAATAATTCCAATAATGTCTCGGCCATGAAGGCCTTTATCGACTCTTTGTGGCTAGGAATTAAATTTTACGCTATGGCTGAGGGCTTATCCTCTCGCGAGCGATTAGAAAAGCTAATGCTGGCAGTGCTAAAGCATATCGACGGTCAAGACGGACGCAGTCAGGCCTATAAGTTAGTCGGCTGCGATGCGGTTAGCGGGCGAGAGATAGTCTTAGAGGGCCTGACCGAGCATTTTTACTATCAAGAGTCTCGCGAGTTAAGCGGAGAAGCATTAACTAAAGGTCCAGAACTAGTGCTCACCATAGGCGAGCATGACGATTGGAAAGATTTTCGCGAGGCCCTTCGTGACGAGATGCGGGCCGAGGGCGGCTGCTTGGGCGATCTGACTCAAACAAAAAAGATCCTTAAACGCGACTCTCGTTTTAGTCGATACGATTTAGAGGCTACGGTCAAGTATTTTCAAGCCAACGTAGGCCCCTGCGATTGCCACGTGCTTAGGGCGGTCTTAGTTTAAACCCTTAAGCGTAAGGTTGGAGAAAAAAATGCCCTTTGACCCAAATCAGTTGTTAAATTCCACGGTTAACCTAATGGCTATCAAAGGCCAGGGCGTTAAAACCACATCACTCCCCCCGGCCACCGCCGAGCCTATTACTCCGGCCCCTATGACGCCGGCGGCCGAGGCGAGCCAAGGGGAGAGCGCCGTCATGGGCCCCTTTGACCCGACCTTTTATCAAAACGCTTTTTCTCGCTTAGGCCTACTTCAGATTGCCAACGTCTGCGATCTAGGTTGTGGTGAGGGTAGGTTTACCTCAGTGATGGCCGAGCGCCGTCAGCGTCGCGAGGTTTACATGGGCGTCGATATTAGCCACGGCCGGATAAAGGTGGCCAAAGATAATTTTCCTGGTTGGAACTTTATTTACGGCGATTTTTTTTCCCCCCAGGTGCGCCAGCAATACGAGCGCTACGAGGCCTTTTTACTCTTAAACGTCTTAGAAACTTTAGATAACGATTTGGAGTTTTTAGTGACCGTTCCTAGTGGCAAACCCATGTTGTTTAATTGTCCTTTGGCCCCGGCTGAGGGCCTAAAGAGACATTTTGAGGATATGGGGGCCATTAGAGAGCGCTATTCCAATTATCTGTCCATTAAAAGCATTGGCCGGGCTAACTTAAAAAACGGTGATCGCCACTTTATGGTGGTAGGAACTAAATGGTAGTCGCTTATTTAGTTAAATTTTAGACTTTTTTGATATAATAAATTATGAATCTTACACAAAAAAAATTAGAAAAGGTCCGTAAGGCCCGCGGGCTTATAGAGCGCTTAAACGTTAGCGTGATCGCCCACTTTTATCAGAGGGCAGAAGTTAAGGCTTTAGCCAATTTTGTGGGCGGTAGCGCTGGGATCTTTAATTTCGCCGAGCGGTCGAACGCTTCGGCGATATTAATTTGCGGGGTTAGTTTTTTACCAGAGGCTATCGAAGCTTTAAGACCCGATTTACAGATTTTAAGCCCTAGAAACGATTGCCACTGCCCCTTAAGCCGCCAAATTGATAATGCCGAGTTTATTCGTTTTAGGATCTTTAACTCTCGAAAGTTTGTGGTGGCCGACCTTAAAGCCTCGGCCTTAGTTAGGGCTTTGAGCGATTTAGTCTTGACCTCGCCCCAAGATTATGACGATCTTATGGCTAGATGCTCTGAGGGCTCAGAAAGGGATATAATAGTGGCCCCAGCTCTTTCATTGGGGGATCCAAACGGCTTTGAGGAACTGGGTTGGCCCGGGGCCGTCTGTCAAGTTCACGCGAGAGTCACTAAAGAAGACGTTTTAGAGGCCAAAAAAAAGGCCCCCAGGGCCAAAATTTTGGTCAATTCCCTCTGCCAAAGACAGGTTAGAGAACTAGCTGACTTTGTCGGCGATAGCCAATCGGCCTTTGATTTTGTAAAAAATAACCCTACCGAGTCCTACTTGGTTATATTCGAGACCGGTTTAGTCGAGAGCCTAGCTCTTAGTTTTCCCCACAGCCGCTTTATCGAGCTTGATGAAGAGATTTTTTGCCCTAATATGAAGCTAAATAACCTTAAAGATCTGCTCCGCGTTTTGGAGCAATTTGAACTCACCCAAGGAGCTCAATCGGAGAGAACTATTTTCTTTGAGAGAACTTTATGATATATCTTGATAATGCGGCCACATCCTTTCCTAAACCGTCGGCGGTGGCAGCGGCTATGGCTGAGGCTTTATCGGTACCAGCAAGTCCTGGCCGTAGCGGCCACGCTCTAGCCCTCAACGCTTCTAGGACCATCCATAGAGCCCGCAAGGCTCTCTCTAAGCTTTTTGGCCTAAAAGATAATAGTAGGCTTATTTTTAGCCCTAACGTGACCTGGGCCTTAAATTCGGCTATTGGCGGGCTGGCTTTGGGCGCGGGTGACCATGTCATATCGGGGCCTTTGGAGCATAATTCTACGGCCCGGCCTCTTTCTAGGTTAGTGGCCGAAAAAGGGGTTTTCTGGGAGACAGTTCCCTTAATCGAGGGCTTATTAAGGCCAGAGGCCTTTAAAAAGCTATTAAAGCCCCAAACTAAATTGGTAGTGCTAAATCAGGCCAGTAACGTTAGTGGCGACTTGGCCCCGGCTAGAGAAATCAAAGAGGCTATAGGGGACATACCCTTACTCTTAGACACCGCCCAGACGGCTGGGGCTATTGATTTAGAAGGGGCGGCCGAGTGGGTAGATTTTTTAGCCTTTACCGGCCATAAGGGTTTGTTGGGCCCTACTGGTACTGGCGGTTTAATTGTTAAAGATGGTATTAACTTAAGACCTTTAGCTGTGGGTGGGAGCGGTTCGCGCTCGGAGAGCTTATCTCACCCTGATTTCTTACCCGACTCCCTTGAGGCCGGCACAGCCAACACCCATGGTCTGGCCGGTTTAGCTGCTTCGGTCGAATACCTACTAAAAACCGGGGTCGATAAGATTAGGGCCGAGGAGATGGAGCTAACTAATTATTTTTTAGAGAGCCTTCTATCTATCCCCGAGCTAGCTATCTTAGGCCAAAAGCCAGGCCAAGGCCCGAGGGTGGCCACCATATCTGTTAATCTAAAAAGTTGGTCTAGCTCAGATTTAGCTGCCGCGCTGGAAAAGGACTTTGGCATTATGATTCGCTCTGGTCTTCACTGCGCCCCTATGGCTCATAAAACTTTAGGTAGTTTTCCCGGAGGGGCCAGTAGGTTTTCCATAGGACCATTTAACTCTAAAGACGATCTTAAAGAGGCCATCCGCGCCTTGCGTCTTTTGGCTAAGAAAAAAAAATCTTAAATGGCAAAATCGGTAAAAAGCGAGATAATCTTGGTCTTTGCCTCCAATAACGCCATCCTCAATGCTGAGGATTTTTTGGAGGAAAAGGGCCTGCCCTTTGTTTTGGTGCCTGTCCCTAAAGAGGTCAACCCCAATTGTGGTTTGGCCATTAGCTTTGAGGAGGAGGATCGCGATTTAATTTTGCCCGCTTTGGAAGGGGCTGATTTGCGGCCGCAGGCCGCTTATAGGCGCTGCGGAGATAGTTTTACGGCCTGGCCTTTAACCCATTAAATTTGATTAATTTTTGCACCTTTTAATGTTATTATTAGTGTTGCCCTTGGTTATATCGTTAGGGCCAGGGCACTATAAATGCTTAAGATTTGGCCCGTAAGGGCTTTTTTTATTTTTTTAGGCTCTTAACTTTATTTAGGCCTTTGGCCTTAAAAATCAAGATCCGAGGTTGTTTTACATTTTACTTAAAGCTTATTAAGCTTTTGGAGGCCGTGTTGATGAAATCGCTAGTTTTATTTGGCCGGACCATTTTTTTCTTTTCTCTCTATTTTTTAGCCTTTAATTCCTATTGTTTAGCTGACGACGAGACCATTTTAGTCCAAACTAAGTCCGGCCCCGTTTTGGGACAAAAATCAGGGGAGGTTCTCTCTTTTATGGGCATCCCTTACGCCGCCGCGCCCATCGAGGACTTACGCTTCGCCCCCCCGGCCGATCCTAAGCCTTGGAGCACTCCTTTTAAGGCTGATAAGCCGGGGGCGGTCTGTTTTCAGTTAAAACTTAATATACCGGCTTTAGAAGCCATGAACAATAGGACCGTTTCTGAAGATTGTTTAAACTTAAACGTCTATGCGCCTAAAGACACTAAGGCCGGCGACGCGCTACCGGTTTACGTCTTTATCCACGGGGGCGGCTTTGCTATTGGCGCTGGTAATCAAGATATATTTGATATGAGTGAACTAGTAAAGCGCAAGATAGTGGCCGTTTCTTTAAATTACCGTTTGGGTGGCCTTGGCTTTTTAGCCTCAGAAGAAACCTTTAAGCGCTACGGTACTACAGGCAATTGGGGCCTTTTAGATCAGATAAAGGCCTTGGAGTGGGTTAGGGATAATATCAAAGCCTTTGGCGGGGCACCAGACAAGGTGACTATAGGAGGGGAGTCGGCCGGCTCGATGAGCGTCTCAGCTCTATTAACCAGCCCCTTGGCTAAGGGGCTCTTTAGGGGGGCTATTATGGAGAGCGGGAGCGTTTTAAGCCTCTATAAACTCCCCAATAATTACTCTTCAGCCCAACTTAACCCTTCTATGGCCTTAGGTAAGACTATTATGGCCGTTTTGGGGCTAAAAGACGACGAAGAAGGCCTTAGGGCCCTTAGGGAGATCCCCCCTGAGGTTATAACTAGGCTGACCCCCTTCGCCTTTAATTGGACTAAACCGGCCCGCTTTACCTTGGCCCCGGTTAGAGATGGCTACGTTGTCCCCTTAGATCCTCAAAGTGCCTTGGCCACGGGAAACTTTAATCATGTTAACCTCCTTATAGGTTTTAACTCTGACGAGGGGGCCTTATTTGTGCCGGAGGGGGCGAGCCGAGACGATCTAAGGGAGATGATTTTTTTAACTTTAGGCTATCAGGCTTCCGAGGCCTTTGGGCAGCGTTTCCCACCCGATAAAGATAACGATCCCTTGCAAAGGGCCCGCCAGGCTCTGGGCTTGGGCATTTTCACCGCTGCCAGCAAAAGAACGGCCGACCTCCATAGTCGCTTCGCCCCTCTCTATATGTACAACTTTAACTACGTTTCCCCCTCGAATAATAAACTAGCTCGCGGTGCCCTTCACGCTTCCGAACTTGGGTATATTTTTTCTACCTTATACGATAAAAATAATCCGATTGAAAGAAAGTTGAGCGAAGAGATGCAAACGCGCTGGGTAAATTTTGTAAAAACTGGAAATCCCAATAAAGGCGATAAACTCCCCTCCGATGTGCAATGGCCGGGTTACTTGGCGACCAACCCCATGGTTTTAAAGATAAACGAGCCAATGGAGGTTGGCCCGCTTGATAGCGAGAGCTTAGATTTTATGGCCGATCAGCTTTACGGCCCGCTCTCGGAAATTAAATAGCTTTTTTTTGAGGTTCTATTTTTTTCTATACAACGTTCGAAGCGCAAAAAATACCAGTTATCAGTCCTTTTATGATAACTATTGAGGGGGGAAATTTGAATCGAACACATCTTCAAATTTGATCGTAGCGCAAAAACCCCTCAGCCTCTAAGACGGCAGAATTTATTTTTTAATCCTTTAGGTATGCTATATCCCATAATTATTTTCTTATAGCTTATATTTTGCTCTTG
>JAITQT010000338.1 GCA_031288745.1 Deltaproteobacteria bacterium | reverse complement strand
TTAGCTCTCTGCTCCAACCATATATTTTAACTTTGTTTAATGTTAAAATTACTAAGCTCCTATAGGGGGCTACATTGCTGCGGTACGTGTCGTCCCTTTCAATAGGCTTGGCACCGCATAGTTCTGTCTTGTGAACGGGCCCTTAAACGTTCACATTTGTGAACGGACACTGAACGGACCATATCATTCTTTAGACCACCGCCTTTAGCCAGTGGTAGTTGATGTTGCTTTTATAAGCGGCTTTGGCCGCTCAATAGTGACTTTAGTCGCATCCAACAAGCCACCAGCTTTAGCTGGTGGTAGTTGTTTTTGTCTATTTAACGGAGTTTTATATGTCAAGCTCAAAAAAAACCGATTCGACCGCTAAAAAAATAGTGGCTACTCCAGATTTCATTGGCAAGGCCTTTAAAGCTATTGCCGAAAAATGCGAGGGTTGTGACCGAGTTCGGCCAGCCGAAGGTCAAAAATTTTGCTCTAACTTTATGGATCCTTCAGTGCGTTGGCGTCTTGGCAACTGCAACATGGCCACCCACATCAAGGTCGAAGGCAAGACTGACGCCGGGAAAGTCCGTGTGGGTCAGCAAAAGCAGAAAAAGAAATAATTTTGGCTAAAAGCTTGGCCTTGCCCTTGGTCTTAAAAGTGATTAAGCAAGCTGGGGTTAAACATATTAAACCTTAGACAGCTCAGCAGGGGCTAGGCTTACTTAAAAATTTAAGTGTTTTCCGCTTGACCCTGTCAGTTAGAGCTTGGCCTTTATCGGGAACTCAAAGTTCCTTTAGTCTACTGAGAACAATGTTCAAGGCGCGGCTTTAAGCTCAATAAGGGTAAAAATCAAGTTTTTTCTATTCGGGGCGTGGCGCAGCCTGGTAGCGCAACTGCTTTGGGAGCAGTAGGCCGGAGGTTCAAATCCTCTCGCCCCGACCAAAAATTCAAAACTGAGTCTTTTTGCTGAATTTTAATTCAGTAACCGTTCACCAAGTCTTTTTTTCATCACGTTGTGGCTGGTAGCGACTTTCGAGTTGTAATTAAGTTTTAGCGTACCCTTAAGTTCTTAACATTAGTTCTTTTAACGTTTCTACTTAGCTCTCTGCTCCAACCATATATTTTAATTTTGATTAATGTTAAAATTACTAAGCTCCTATAGTGGGCTACATTGCAGCGGAATGTGTCGTCCCTTTCAATAGGCTTGGCACCGCAGCGTTCTCTCTTGTTAACGGGCCCTTAAACGTTCACATTTGTGAACGGACACATTCAGAAATACCTTTAGAGGTAAAAGTGAAAAAGAGAACAAAAATGTTTTCATACTTATTCTGCGCCTTTCTCTTAACCCTTGGACTTACGGCGTTGAGGCCTTCTTCGGCTGAGGCTCAGGCTAAAAAAGATTCCGCCTCTTCTTCCCAAAGAAGCGTTGTTATTTTCCAGACCACCGAAGGCAATTTTACGGCCGAACTCTATGACGATCTGGCCCCCATTACCACTGGAAACTTTCTTAAGCTAATTAAGGAAAAGTTTTACGATGGGGTTATCTTTCACCGAGTCATAGACGGCTTTATGATTCAAGGCGGTGATCCTACCGGCACTGGTTCCGGCGGCCCCGGCTACTCTATAAATGACGAATTCGGGCCCGGTTTGAGCCACGAAGGCGAGGGTGTGTTATCTATGGCGAATGCCGGTCCCAACACAGGAGGCTCACAATTTTTTATCACCTTAAGCCCGGTCCAATACCTAGATGGGCTACACTCTATCTTCGGACGAGTTAACAGCGGGATGGATGTGGTCAAAAAAATAGGGAAAGTTGAAACCAATTCTCAAAATAAGCCACTTAAGGAAGTTAAAATTATTAAGCTTTCCATCCAAGAGCCGGCAAAATAAAGCTTTTGTAAAACAATTGCTATAATAAATTAAAGGCCTCCTTGTTTTTTTTAGAACTAGGAAGCCTTTAATTTTTGGTGAAAAAATTAACTGACAATCAGGGCTGTCCAAGATAAATTAATGGTGTTCGTTCACCAATGTGAACGTTTAAGTAAGTCGCTAGGGGGAAAATCTTCAGAGGGCGTAAGACCATTGTTTTTGGCCTCGATATTGAGCATAGTCACCAAGCTCCGCTCAAGTTTCTCCTCTTCCCTCCTTGTCTAAGACCGGCCATGGTCAGCGTTAACACTGGGTAGGGTTTGAAATCGTAATCGGATTGGTCACTCTAAAGACCTTTAAAAAGTTCGCGCCTACCTTTCAAGAAGGCTTCAAGGGTACCAAGCAGCAGCGATTTTCCGAACCGACGGGGTCGAGAGAGGAAATAGCAGCCTGGTTGTTTTATGATTGGATAAAGGAATTTGGTTTTATCCACATAAAGGAGATTATACTCTTTAATTTGGGCAAACGACTGTCAGTCGCTCGGTAATTCTAACATTGATATCACCTTTATTGGGCCTGATAAAGATGGCCCTTTTAGCCCATATCTTTGAATCTTAACTTATTTTTTAGGCTAAAAGGCAATACTCACCTAAAGCCTATAAGCGTAACTATCAGCTTTGAAAAAAAAGCCTAAAAGAGCTACGAAATATTCACCTACGACTTGGAGCGCGCCTCTTAGCTTAGCTACCATCACGACTATGAAAGCCTAATTAACCATCGCCGAATAAAGCTACACTTTTATTAGTCGTCTAAATCAGGTGAGCGTTTATGGGCTCTCAAAAGGGGATGAGAAAACCCAAAGCTTTTGTTCAAAATTGCTCCTTAATAATGTCTATTTCAGAGTTTAAAATTTATTTTCATCCTATATTGACAAAAAAAATTGCCAGCTGTGCAATTGGGCGATGGTGTAGTCTAGCAAGCCGCTTAGCCAATTTTGACCGATTATCACCCTTACATAAATTGGCGCAAACACCATTAAAAAAGGAGAATTAAGATTAAC
>JAITQT010000028.1 GCA_031288745.1 Deltaproteobacteria bacterium | reverse complement strand
CATTAGTTCTTTTAACGTTTCTACTTAGCTCTCTGCTCCAACCATATATTTTAACTTTGATCGAAGCGCAAAAACCCCTTAAAAGCAAAGTAGTCTAAAAAATTAACTAGTAATAAGGCACTGTTACAAATTTAAGGACTGATAACGGTGACTTTTTGCGCTTCGATCAACTTTGATTAATGTTAAAATTTCTAAGCTCCTATAGGGGGCTACATTGCTACGGGATGTGTCGTCCCTTTCAATAGGCTTGGCACCGCAGCGTTCTCTCTTGAGAACGGACACAATATATAAGGCCACACTATAAAAAAGGGCCCCTAAGCTGGGGCCCTTTTATAGCCGCTTTAAGTAGCACCTAATGGGAAACCCAAAGAGGCCTTACTCATGACCAGTTTTTTTTGGGCGCTAGCTCATAAGGGGAAGCTAATAGAACTAATCAAAAACTAGGCTTGAAAAATCAAAATCCGGCTCTTTTAAAGCCTTTAAAGTCGATGGAGAAAGCTTTTCGCGCTTTAAAGCCCCAGCTAAGCGCGCCACTCCCGCATTGGAACCTAAGATAGTATAACCCACCAACAAGCCCTCGTCGTCTACCACCACCTTACGATAAAATCCCTCTGTTTCAGCTATCGCCGAATTTAACTTTTCATCTACATCTAAATTACCAGCGGCCACCAAATCCACTCCCGCCACCTTGAGAGAAACGTTAGGAGACAGAGGCGTATAAACTTGGCGAGAAAGCTGCTCGCTAACCATATTTTGACCAGCGATTAGGGCTTGCTGGCGAGCAATGGTCCAAAGGCCTGACTGACCGTCAAGGCTCTGGGCGCAGTCGCCGGCTGCGTAAATACCAGAAATAGAAGTCTCCATAAATTGATCCACCATCACGGCTTTATCGATCTTTAGCCTCAACTTTTGGGCTAATTCTAAGTTCGGGGTAATGCCGGCGGAAACTATCAATAACTGGGCACCGACCTCGGTTCCATCTGAAAAGACCACCGAGTTAAGCCGCTCATAGCCTTTAAGTTCTTTTACCGAACTATTGAGGATAAACTCCACTCCCTTAGCCGCCAGTAATGTCTTTAGTTTGGCTGAACTCGCCGGCGTGGTTTGTCTAGGGAGGATCCTAGAGCCCCTTTCGGCCACCAAGACCTCAAGACCGCTGCCAGCCAGAGCTGCAGCTAGCTCTATGGCTAATACTCCCGCGCCCATAAAAACCGCCTTCTTAGCCCTTTTAACCTCGTAAAGAATGGTCAAGGCCTCGTTAAGAGTCCTAAAAGTAAAGACTCCGCCGAGATTATAATCAATACCTGGCGGTCTAAAACTCTTAGCCCCGACGGCCAAAAGGAGCCGGTCGAATAATAAACGGCTGCCTAAAGAGCCGCGCACCTGGCGCTCTTCTAAGCTAATCTCGGTTAAACTCTCCCCTTTTCTAAGCTCTATATTCTTTTCCCGATACCAACTCGGGGGATGAACGAAAATCTTTTCTATAACTAGCGAACCCGAAACAATTTCTGGCAAACGGGTCCGATAATAAAAATCTTCTCTTTCTTGACTAAAAACAGTGATTTGGGCAGTAGAATCTATTTGGCGGACTTTTTCAGCTGCGGTTATTCCGGCAACCCCAGCCCCTATGATGACTATATTCACCTCTTCTCCTTATAGGTCTCGATTTTATTTTATCTCGACTATGACGTACTCCCGAAGCCCTTTGGGAGTGTTCACTTTAACCTCGTCGCCTTCCTCGCGGCCCAAAAGGGCTCGGCCGATGGGAGTGGCGATGGATAAAAGGCCCTTTTCCGGGGCCGACTCATAAGGACCGACCAAGGTGTAAGTTTTCTCTTCTCCGGTGTCGGAGTCTTCCAAGGTGACTGTGGCACCAAAGACACAGCGATCGTAGGGCCCGGCTATCTCTTCGATCTGACAAGAGGCCAACTGAGTTTCTATTTCGCCGATCCGGCCCTCAATAAAGGCTTGGCGCTCTTTGGCAGCGTGATATTCGGCGTTTTCAGAGAGATCTCCGTGGGCCCTAGCCTCCTCGATAGCCTTAATAATCTTTGGTCTTTCCTCTTTGAGTAACTTTTCCAGTTCTTTTTTCAGTTTATTAAGCCCTTCCCGGGTAATGGGAATTACATCCATTTTTTGCCTCAAAATAGCATTGCTAATGTTAGATAGACACCAAATTTTAGTGATAAAAATAACACTAAATATTACTAATGTTAGTAAAAGTTAATAATATAGTTGAATTTTCCAGCCAAGCTCCAGCGGCTGGTTAGGCCAAGATAAGACTAAAAAGAGTTAAAAAAACTAAACAGGACTGACTGCCCTGCGTTAGGCAAAAAATATCAGTCCTTAGGCGATAAAAACCAAAAATGTTACTATTTATTAATAAAATATTTACCAATCAATAATCTTAGTCGGCGTCCCGCCTATACTCATAAAACTAGCCTGGCCTGGTACGAGGCTAAAAATAGCCATTTTAGCCCCGCCCTCAGGGTAGATATCTTTTAGTCTGGGCATAGCCTCCAAAGCGGCCTTAAAAAGTTGCGGCCTTTGATCGAAGACGGCCCGGCCGCTAATACGTATCCAGTCCTCGTTATTGGGGCCAGTAGCCGAGATCTCAACTTGAGGATTGGCCTGAAGCTGCTTATAGACGTTTTTATAGGTACCCATACCAAACCAGATCTTACCCTCGTAAAACATGACAAAGCCCATGGGCCTTACCTTAGGCGTCTCTCCGTCAACAGTGGCCATATAGAACGGGCGATTAACTGATAAAAAATCAAAAACCTCTTGGCTCATAAAACTCTCCATTATTAGACGCTAGCGAAAAATAGCCTCTTTTTGGCTAAGGCTTGATCGAAGCGCAAAAACCTCTTAAAAGCAAAATAGTCTAAAAAATTAACTAGTAATTTGGCTCTGTTACAAATTTAAGGACTGATAAAGGGGACTTTTTGCGCTTCGATCAAGGCTTGGTTAAAAGCTCTTAAAAAAACCTAAATAAAGAGGCCCTAAGATGGTCCAATTCGTATTTAGGCCACAAGTAACCGTTCACCTGACCTTTTTTATCTCCATGTTCGGCAGGCCATAGCTTTCGAGCTGTAATAGGGTTTAAGAGCTAGCCTTAAGCTCTTAATCATGATCTTCGGAGGGTTCTCCTTATGTTTATATTTAGATCTATATTTAAAACTCGATCACGATCTAAGGCCGCTGCTTTGAAAGGAAGCAAAATTGTTCCCTTAAGTGTCTTAACTAACAATTAGGTTTGACAGCTTAAAGTTCACTACAAGAAAGTTGTAAAAAAACACGGCAAAAAATATCGGCCTTTTTTATAAGAGAAAAAGGGCCGGATATTTAACAATGGCTCGCCCAAACGGCGGGGTATTTTAATGAGATTTTAAGCCAAAAGGCCCGCAACGGGCCTTAGAAAATAGGCGAACACTGCCCAGAATTATTTAAGAGGAGTCAGTTCACAAATGTGAACGTTTAAGGGCCCGTTCACAAGTGAGAAAGTTGCGGGGCCAAGCCTATTGAAAGGGATGACACATACCGCAACAATGTAGCTCCCTATAGGAGCTTAGTAATTTTAACACTAATCAAAGTTAAAATATATGGTTGGAGCAGAGAGCTAAGTAGAAACCTCAAAAGAACTAATGTTAAAATCTTAAGGGTATTCTAAAACTTAATTACAACTCGAAAGTCGCTACCAGCCGCAACGTGGGGAAAAAAGACTTGGTGAACGGTTAAGCTTAATATATTACGAAACAAAAAAATTTACAAGTCTACCAGTCAAAAAAAATCAAGCTCTTGGGCCAATTAAGGCTATGAACTAAAAAGGTGTTTGTTCACAAATGTGAACGTTTAAGGGCCCGTTCACAAGAGAGAACGCTTTGGTGCCAAGCCTATTGAAAGGGACGACACATACCGCAGCAATGTAGCCCCCTATAGGAGCTTAGTAATTTTAACATTAATCAAAGTTAAAATATATGGCTGGAGCAGAGAGCTAAGTAGAAACGTTAAAAGAACTAATGTTGATCGAAGCGCAAAAAGTCACCTTATGAGTCCTTAAATTTGTAACAGAGCCTTATTACTAGTTAATTTTTTTGACTATTTTGATTTTAAGAGGTTTTTGCGCTTCGATCAATGTTAAGAACTTAAGGGTATGCTAAAACTTAATTACAACTCAAAAGTCGCTACCAGCCGCAACGTGGGGAAAAAAAGACTTGATGAACGGTTACCTAAAAAGTAAGCTCAATCGCCTTTTCTTAGCTTTTATACTTTGTAACCGTTCAGAAGCCCTTTCAAGAGGCTTTGTGAACGGTTACTGGGCTTTTAGACTATTTAGCTAAAAACAAAAAATTATAATCTCAAATAAATGGAGCTTCTTCCTCTCTTAAGACCTCGACCATGATAAAATCGCCCGCTTTTAGACTCTCGCCCTCGTAAGAGGTAATATACTGCCCCCCGGCCCCTACCCCGCGCCAAGTTTGAGCTTTACGAGGATCTAGTGGCTCAGCCTCTACAACACCTTCGGCCGATAGGCTTAATTCGACGTTAAAAAGAATTGATAAGCCCTTTGGCCCCTCGATCGGACCAATAAGCTTAGCTTGGATTAATCTTCTCTTTATTGGTGGCCGGTGCAAAAACTTATTGATAACAAAATTAAGACACCACTCTAAACCAAAATAGGCAGCAATCATAGGCCCGGGGAGATTAATAACTAACTTTTCTCCGGCCAAAAAAATACCTAAAGGTCGGCCCGGAGCAGCCCCCACGCCGACTACTAAGCTCTTAAAGCTCTTTTCCAAAATTCTAGCGTTATAATCCTCCCCACCTTTACTTGAACCTCCATTAATTATAACCACGTCGGAAACGGCCAAGGCCTTAAAGAGCGACTCTTCCAAGAGGGCTGGATCGTCTGAAACAATGGGCATGGCCCAGCACTCGGCCCCCATTAGCTTAAGAGTTTGGGAGACTAAGAGGCTATTAGTATCGACGTTTTGGCCCCTTTGAGGTTTTAAGCCCGGCACAATGAGTTCGCGGCCCGTGGGCATAAAGGCCACCAAGGGTTTTTTTATGACTTCAATTACCCCATGGCCACCCATTTGCAATAAGGCTAGATCTTTAGGTATTAACGGGCGGTGTTTTTTTACTAATAGTTGCCCCAGGGCTAATTGGCTGCCAGAGGGGCGAACGTTTAAGCCGGCCACCACAGCTAGCTCGGGCTTAAATATTGGCCGAGAGCCCTCAAAGGCGACTTCCTCGACCATGATAACAGCGTCAAAGTCATCGCTAAAATCATCGCCCATATCAGCCCGGGCGTAATCGCGCTCTAGCTCCCAATTATCAGTTGAAGGAGGGCCGTCCTTAAAGAGGGCCGATTTAACGGCATAGCCATCCATAACGGCTGAGCGGACGAGAGGAAGAGTATTGAGAGAATAATAATCCCTAGCTGGGACCCGATTTAAGGCCTTAGTTACGTCGATAGATTCCCTTCGATAAGGAGGAGTCCAATTTTTTTCGAGAAGCTCTAAAACCTCTTCTCTTGATGGTAATTTCGGAATTTTCATAATTCTTTCCTGCCAGGAGACCGCCGGGTTTAGCCACGGGAGCAATGGCGTTCTTCTCTTTAATCTGAATCGGGCCTAAAAGAGCTTAGATCCAGAGGAAATGATACTATTTGCGGTTTTAGTCAATAAGTAAGATTAGCTCTAGTTAGACGTCGTACCCCAGCTAGAGTGGCCAGGCTCAGCCCCCTCAGAAGAGCGCTCGACCTCTACCCCTTCGGCGTCGCGACTAGAGTAAGGGGCCCGGGCGTATAAATTAAGCATTTTGCCGTATATTTTTTCCAAATCGCGAACGCCCAAGAGCTTAGAATCTTCCTCAGACTTTTTATCTATTGATTCGACTATTTCGGAGACCTTGTCGGCGTAATCACTGGCGGCCTCCACAAAGTCCTCAGTAACATCGGGATCCACTCTTTGCTCTTTAGCCTTTTGCGGGCTATATTCGGCATCTAATGCCTTAAAGCTTTCAAGGTAACTCTGGCGCAAAACCCGAAACTCATCGGTTTTAAGCGCCTCGTTTATATTGGCGTCGCCCCCCCCAAGGTCATAAAAAAATTTTTGAATGTCTTCGGCCTTCCCTAGGCAATCGTTCATAGAGGCTAAGATAACCAAGCCGGCTTTTTTTAAACTAGCGATGTCGACTAGGCGCTTTTTGGCCCCTTCAGCGCTCATGGTGCTATCGAAAGCTAAGGCTAGGGGTCTGATTTTATCGACTTGGCCGATAATATATTTATGAAGCCGGTTACCTTTATCCATATTATCAAACGAGTATTGCTTAGTATTAATATAAATCGTTAGTTCTTTCATCGAATCCCACAAAGGCTTGGCCGCGTTAAGTAAATCGTTAACGCTTTGGTCTAATTTATCGACCGGCTCTTTGACGGCCGCGCTCTGGGCCTGAGTAAAGCGAGCCTCTAACTCCTCAGACTCTGAGAAATAACCCATCCAATGCATTAATTTAAAATCTTCGCTCGGTAAGAGCCAATTATCATTAGAGCCAAAGACTGATTTATAATTATCAGCCGCCAAAATAACTGCTGGCATGGCGTTTAATAAGTCCATATAAACGTTCCATTTTGTGCTCTCCAATGGCTCGCTATCAGCCTTTTCGCTCTTTTGCGCTGCTTTACCCAAGGACTTAGAGGGCTCTACGGAAGATTTTTCCCCACCCTCACCGCAGCCGAAGGCCAAAAAAATAATAGCGCAGAGGCCTAAAATTTTAAAATATCTACCAGAAAAAACCATGGTTAAACTCCAATAAAAAACTAAGGCTAAAAAATAAGGATAAAGGCCACATCTTCAGTAAGGCTTAAGTTTTAAAGCCCAACTGAAGTTTACTCCCTCCCCTACGATTGATATTTATAGGGTTATAGATCGCCGTTGGAATTGATAGACGAAATTAGCCGCTTTAAGAGAGAATACTACCATAGCAGAGGCCCCAGGTGCGAGAGATTCTTAAGCTCCTAAAGAGCCTAATTAAGTTTAAATTTAAATATAAGTATTTGATTTTAATAAAATAATAATATTTATTTTTTTTATTATTTTAATTAGCTAGTTATTATAATATTTGAGCCAACTAAATTTTGGGAGTTTAATACGGTTGTAGCCCGTGTCGATTTAAAATTGATTGGAATCGGGAACCTAAAGGAATCGTGGATCTTTTTTTATAAAACTTAAAAAACAGACTTTAATAACTAAAAATTTATTATTTTATCTAAATATTTTAAAGTTTGTGGCAGCGTTTAGGCTGAGATTTAAGGCTAACTTAGCGGTGTTGGGAGCTTTTTTCTAAGTCTCACCACATATTGGCTAGCTCGACCTAGCTAAGCTTATCTCCTCGTTCCCAAGGTTATTTTGTAAAGCTAAACTTATTGTAAATAAATCTTATGAAAAATAATAATAAAATTATAACTAGTAAACATTACTTACTCATGATGTCTATCTACTTGGTCTCTACAACAAAATACCATTTCGGCGTCTTCACTAAAGCGCCCCTAAACGACTTGCGGGTTATATTTTTTGGTGTGTTTGAGGATTTTGAGGCTAAGTTGGTTGAGTTTGATGGTGAAAGTGCCCAGGTTCATCTTCTGGTTCTTTATCCGCCAATAATCTCTATGTATTTTTTAGTCAACACCCTAAATTAAGTCAAACTATGGAGGGCTCCTTTAGTCATCAGGGCGGAGTTTTACGGCCTATCAAAAAAAAAACGCCACCAATCAGACCTTTTTATGATGACCTTTCGCTTTAGTCCGTTGGCTAAAGAAAATACGATTTTGCTAAATTTATTGATTAAGGATTAGGCGAATCTCAAAAAAAAATGCTTAAAAACCTAAAAAATTATTATTTAAGTTTTATAATTTTGTTTAATAATAAAAAATTCCTAAAATTTCAATTTAACTAAAGAAATATTAAGGGCTGCCTCAAGCTCTTTTTTATACCCCAACCGCAAAGTTATATTTTTACCTACTTTATTGAAATAATATTATTTATATGGTATATTAAAAATAGCCTTAACCTCCAAGCGCTCCTTAAGGTTAAGTGATAATAAGCGCCCCAAAGTCTTTAGCGGCCCCAATTGGCCAGTTTAAGCTCTCTCAATGGCCTTGTTAAGCCGCTTATGCCATAATAAAAAAACAAGATAAAATTTCACCATTCCTTTTTGGGCTAAACCTTACTTTAATAGCCTTTAAAAAACCGGCGCACCAATCTTTTGGAGGTTTTAGGGGTCTTTTAATAATCCAAACGCTCATATTTTTAGTCTCTATTTTTTTGGTTAATAGCCTTGCCTTTGGGCTGTAGACTAAAATAGTTTTACCCTTTCAAAGCCCCTATCTTAAGGTACCCGCTTTATTACCACAAATAACCAAAAATCGCGCTGGCCCGGGAGGGGGCAAGATGCCAAGAAGGCTTAAAAGCTCTTTTAACCTAGCTGAAATCGACCTTAAAGCCTTTAGCCATAATTACCAAACCATGGCCTCCTTAGCCCCTGAAGCTTTAATGGCCGTGATTAAGGGAGACGCTTACGGGCACGGCTTAGTTGAATGCGCTAAAGCGGCAATCAAGGCCGGAGCGAACGATTTGGGGGTCTTAGATCTTGAGGAAGCCTTAACGATTAGAAAAGAGCTAAATGAGGCGAACATCCATGTCTTAGCCGGTCTGCATGGGCCCGATCAAGCGGCCAGGGCTATTAGTGCGGGCCTTACGATATTTGGCTATAGCCTAGGGCAAATGACCCAATTAAGCCATACGGCCCTTAAGCTAGGAAGCCAAGCTAAGATCATGGTTAAAATTGATACTGGTATGGGTCGATTAGGCCTTCCTTGGGACCAAAGCCATGTGCTTTTAAGTGAAGTCGCCGTCTTGGAAGGGCTAAAAATACAAGGCCTAGCCACCCACCTAGCCACCTTAGGCGATCAAGGGGCCTTAGAACAATTAGAGAGATTTAGGCAAATCGTTAGAATTGCCGATAAATCTTTTAAAGGTCCCTTAAGACATAGCGCCCTTTCGGGAGGGGCCCTCTTATGCCACTCAGTTTACCCCGATAATGTCGTTCGAGCCGGATTAACCCTCTACGGCTACGGCCCCACCCTTGATTATCTTAAGTCGGTTAAGGCTCCTCCCAAGGCTCTAGAAACGGCCGAGGCCCTTAAGCCGGTTATGAAAGTAAAAAGCCAAATCATTCAAGTAAGAGAAATTAAGGCCGGAGAAACAATAAGTTATGATAGGACCTTTGTAGCCTCTAAAGAGGCTACCGTAGCCACAGTCCCCTTTGGCTACGTCCACGGGCTCTCCCGCACTCGCTCTTCTAAGGGCTATATTCTAATTAACGGGCAAAAAGCTCCCTTATTAGGTAGAGTCTGCATGAACCTATCGGTCTACGACGTAACTAACCTTAAAGCGAAAGCTGGAGACGAGGTGGTCATTTTAGGCGAAGTAGCCGAAAATATTATTGGGGCCGATTTAATCGCCCAGTGGTCTAACACCAGCCCCTACGAGGTCTTATGTCTACTGGGCCGACTTAACCCTCGCCTTTACTTAGGTCTTAAAAGCGATAGCTAAAAACCATAAAGCGTTAGCTACTTTCGACTTTTTTGATTTAGTTTTAGATAGTAAGGCTCAAAAGGAGTTAATCGGCCAAACTAAAGCCGAAAATACAAAAAAATATGATGAGAGAAAAAATAGCCTCCGCTCTTAAAACTCTAGCCCAAAAAAAAGGCTGGCCCCTCCCGGATGGCTACGATGATTTTGTCTTAGAAGAGCCAAAAGACCCTCGCTTCGGTCATTTGGCTACCACCGCAGCCATGAGTCTGGCTAAAACCTTTAAGATAGCCCCTAGGGATTTGGCTAAATTATTGGCCGACGAGATTGACAATAGCCAGGGTTTTATAGAATCGATCGAAATCGCGGGCCCTGGGTTTATTAACTTTCGCTTTTCAAATTCCTTTTGGGCCTTGGCCCTAATTAACCTACGCCAAGCAGGTCAAAATTATGGACGAGGACAAGAGAGCGGCTTAAAGATTCAAATAGAATTCGTCTCAGCTAACCCCACCGGCCCCCTGCACGTGGGCCACGGTCGCGGGGCAGCCTTAGGCGACTCTCTTTCAAGGATCCTTTCTTTCCTCGGTCACCAAGTCGAAAGAGAGTATTACGTCAACGACGCCGGAAGGCAGATGCGTATTTTAGGTCAGTCTGCGCTTTATCGCGTAAAAGAGCTTATAGGGGAACAACCGGTTAAGCCAGAAGAATTTTACCAAGGAGATTACGTAAAAGATTTGGCCGCTGAGATCCTCCCTAATCTTGAGGCCGATTTTTTTAAAAAAGAAACAATAGAGCAAATCGAGATCTTAAGCCACCTAACCGCAAATAAAATATTAACCGGCATAGCCAAAGATTTAAAAGACTTTAAGGTGGAAATCCAAAACTGGTTCTCCGAACGAGAGCTATACCGGCGGGGCTTAGTGGAGGAGACTTTTAAGAGCCTAGAAGAAGCCAATAGGCTCTATCGTCAAGATGGGGCCTTATGGTTTAAGAGCCTTGAATTTGGAGACGATAAAGATCGCGTCTTAGTTAAATCTGACGGCGAAAAAACATATTTCGCAGCTGACATTGCCTACCACCGCGATAAGTTCCAAAGAGGCTACGATAGGGCCATAGACGTTTGGGGAGCCGATCACCACGGCTATATTCCTAGGGTGAAAGCGGCTGTCGAGGCCTTAGGCTACTCGCCCGATAGGCTATCGGTAGTTTTAGTGCAACTAGTTAACCTTTCCCGCGACGGGCAATTAGTCAATATGAGCACTAGACGCGCCGAGTTTGTAACTTTAAGAGAGGTCTTAGACGAAGTGGGAGTGGATGCGGCTCGCTTTATGTTTTTAACTAGGAGTCACGATTCGGCCCTAGATTTCGATCTCAATTTAGCTAAGGCCCAAACTAAAGATAACCCTGTTTTTTACGTCCAATACGTTTGCGCTAGAATTCATAGCTTACTAACCAAGGCCGGACCTACCGAAGGTTTTGATCCTAAATTACTAAAAGAACCTGAGGAAATCGAACTCATTAAATACCTAACCGGCTTTCCCCAAACTGTCCAAGCATCTGGTCGGCGCCTTGAGCCTCACTTATTGACCACCTATCTTTTGGGGCTAGCCAAACTCTTCCACCAATATTACGCCGTCCATAGACTAATTGTCGACGAAGATAAAGGGTTAACTGCGACTAGGATTGAACTAGCCGCTGCGGTCCGCCAGGTGACCGCTATTGGCCTTAATTTACTAGGTGTTGAGGCACCAGATAAAATGTGACGCCCCCTTTTTCGATAAAAAAAACCACGAGGTATTCGCCCCCGACCTCTTCGGCCAAGGGGGACAAGCCTATGAGCCAAAACTATAGCCATCTTAAACCGCAGACCACTGCGGGCCGAGGCGAAACCTCGCGCCCAGCTGTGGGTGAAGAAGCGCGTCTAAACGCGGTCAAGATGGTCGATAGGCTTTTATCGTCTGAGGCTACTTTTTTCGATCACTACCGGCTAAAGAGCCTAGGTAACCTTACTGACGAGCAAGTTAAACTAGCCGGGACCGACAAAGTCTTTAGGGCGGCCCCCTTAATTCCAGCTAGCCTTTCGGCTAAAAATAGGGCCCAGGCCTTAAACCAAAAATTTATAAATATAGAAACCCCGCAGCCTACCCAAACAGTTCCCAAAACCGAAAAAGAGGCTAAGAATAAACCAAGCCTCCAAAGCTTAGAAAAGGAAGCGGTCGCGGTCAAGGTTTTAGAAGCTAAAGGCGAAGAACCTCGCTGGCTACACCCGATAAAATGGCTAACTAAATTAACTTTATCGCTAGCTTTCATCGTTTGGGTCTTTATTTTGGGCTTTCTAATAGGCCGAGGGACAATTTCGGAGTACTTACCCTCTCTTTCAAACTCGAACGAGTCTTTAAAAACTCCCGACCAAGCCGAAAATGAAAAAGCTCTGGAGATTAATTTAGCTCAAAATAACGCGCTTAATCCTGACCCGCTTTCTCAGGGCCCTGCAGTTAACCCCTATCCTCTAGGCCCGACCTTAGACCTTAATTCCCTTTTAAGCCCAGAGGCCCCGTTAGGCCTTAACTTAGGGCCTTTACCTCAACCTCAATCGACAGTCTCTAACCAGCCTAAAAGGGAAGCCTTAGCAGGTCAAACCAATGAGACCACTATGTTAAGCCTTCCCGCAGCCCCAGCCAATACTACAACTGAGGGTATCGAAGGGGCTCCACCTCCAGCCGCTGGGGCGGAAGCTCAAGCTAACAACACTAGGCCAATAACCAACACTAGAACCCTTTCATCAGCTAAAGCTGAGAACTCTACGGCCCCTCCGACTAGGTTTACCTCCTCGGCTTCTCGCCAAACCATAGCCGCTTCCTTACCGGTCCTTGACTATAGTCAGCCCTCGCCGCCTATGGTCTCGACCACTTTGAGCGTCACGCCCTCATCGCCCACAGTAACCATAACCCCAGTTTCTGCAGCCGCGAAGGCCAGACAGCCGCAGGCTTCTTCTTCACCTTCTGCGGCCATCACGCCATCCACAACAACAGCTCCAGCCGCAGTTTCAGCCCCGCTTACGCCCCCTAAAGTTAACTCCTCGGACGACGACACCCTTTATTGGCCAGCCAAGCCTCCCCAGCAGGGCTCTTACACCATCCAAATTGGTTCAGCCAAAGAAGAGGGCCAGGCCAAGCAAACCGTTCAAAAATATCTTAACAAAGGTTTCGAGGCTTATTTCTATAAAACTAAAGCCGGCCGCTATAATATCAGAATAGGCCGATACCCAACGATGAGCGAAGCTGAATCGGCCAAAGCAGAGGTTATTTCCGCCGGGGCCAGCTCCCCTTATGTCTCTAAATTAAACTAAATTCATGGTGCTAAAACCAGTGTCCGTTCACCAATGTGAACGTTTAAGGGCCCGTTCACCAAGTCTTTTTTCCCCACGTTACGGCTGATAGCTACTTTCGAGTTGTAATTAAGTTTTAGCATACCCTTAAGATCTTAAACATTAGTTCTTTTGAGGTTTCTACTTAGCTCTCTGCTCCAACCATATATTTTAACTTGGATTTATGTTAAAATTACTAAGCTCCTAATAGGGGGCTACATTGTTGTGGTATGTGTCGTCCCTTTCAATAGGCTTGGCACCGCAACGTTCTCTCTTGTGAACGGGCCCTTAAACGTTCACATTGTTGTACTGACACTCAAAGACCTAATGGATTAAGGTCTTTGGTCAAAAAATTATGGCCATGGTAGGCGTTAATATCGCTCTTAAAGCGGGCGTCCTATCTATTGTTTTTTTTAGGAGCGCCGCGATGTTGGCGCTCTTTTATTTCTTGGCCATGATTTTGGAATCGGTCCCAAGGACGGTTAGTATCGTTAAGTTTAAAAATACCCGTCAAAGGAGCCAGTGATGAACCCAATCCAAAATTTGAGCCAAACGTCCTTCTTGCCTCTGCGCTTAGCCTCGGGAGTTAGGGAGTTAAACGTAACGGCTCTGGACCCAAACTCAAACGGGATTAGCCAAGTTATCAACGCCGCCTCACCCGGGCCGCAGCCAGCCGTGTCTAACCCTATGGCCGTTTCAATTGAAGAGTTTAATCCCGCACCGGGCCGCAATTTGCGCCGTTACCTAGTCATTAACGTCCAAAGAGCCGGCCGTGACGACACCGCCATAGCCGACGCGCTCCAGCGCTACTTAAACGTTAAATCCAAGTATAACCCAGAAATAGATCTAAGAGACGTAGACTCCCATGAGACTTTCCCCACTCTAGTCATGGCCGAAGACGAGGCCTGGGGTAATCTGAGCCCTTATGAATTTTACTTAAACGGCGTTCTAAACCATAACCTTGAGCCTAATTTCTACGCTCAAACCGGGGCCTTAAAGATCGAGCTTAAAGGTAGAGGGGGAACTTCAATAACCACGCCCCCGACCGGGCCCGAGCCTTTTATCACTGTGGGGCCTTCGATGTCGCCGGGCTACCCTCCAGCCTGGGCGGCCGAATTAACCATGAGAAGGCTAACCGAATTATTAGAGCCCACCACGCCCCAAGAGATAGAAGCGGAAAAAGCTAGACGCGTTCCTTTACTAACCAACCATTATTATCCCCCGGCCGCAGCCGCCCAGCTGGCTATGAGAAGGCTATCCGAACTAATTGATTTAGAAGAACCCTCAGTTAAGCCTCTGGGCACAAGCGAGACGAAATCTAGTTTTAATATTTTAAAATCCCTAACCGATTACATCGAAGGTCAAAGCACAGGGCAAGCTCCAGAAATAACTGGCCAGGTCAATACAGGCCTTAACAACCTAGCCAATATGGGTCTTTATAGTAAGGCACCGGCCTTATTTCTCACGGTCCTTAACCAAAACCGATCCAGCGTTTAAGCCTTTAGCCCCAATACTTTTCGGTTAAGGCGCTATTTGAAATATTTTTTGGTCCGATTCCTCAGCTAAGATTAAAAAAATATCTGGGTTTATTTCTCCAGTAACCGTTCACCAAGTCTTTTTTTCCCCACGTTGCGGCTGGTAGCGACTTTCGAGTCATAATTAAGTTTTAGCATACCCTTAAGTTCTTAACATTAGTTCTTTTCACGTTTCTACTTAGCTCTCTGCTCCAACCATATATTTTAACTTTAATTAATGTTAAAAATACTAAGCTCCTATAGGGGGCTACATTGCTGCGGTACGTGTCGTCCCTTTCAATAGGCTTGGCACCGCAGCGTTCTCTCTTGTGAACGGGCCCTGAAACGTTCACATTTGTGAACAGACACTCCCCACGTGAAGCTATTTAAAGTTTAAAAAAAATAGACTATTCAACTAAATAAGTGGCGCAAGCATTTTCGCTCTCCCAGGCCGAGACCGAGCGAAGGCGGACTCGGCCCGAACTAGCCTTAAGTAGTACGGGGGCCAAGTTATCGAAAATAAATTTGGCTATATTTTCCGAAGAGGGATTGAGAACCTTAAACTCATCTATTTCGTTAAGATATTGGTGATCTATCCTATCAAGAGTCTGATTTAAAAATTTTTTTATCTCCCCGAAATCCATAGCCAAGCCATTTTTTTCCAGCTCCTCGGCCCTGGCCACTACCTCCACGAACCAGTTATGGCCGTGGAGATTCTCGCACTTACCATAAAAGTCTCTCAAATTATGGGCTGCGGCGAAACGGTTAGTTACCTTTAGTTCGTACATAACAAGCGCCTATCCTTTTAACGAGGCTATTATCCTCTAAATCAAAAGTCACAAAGGTATTTAATTTAAATGCCTAAGAGTTCTTCATCTAGCCATTGCTGTAAGGTGGCGATGAGCATTTTAGCCGTGATAGCCGTAAGATTGACGGCATCGCGTTTTTTATAGGCACCCTGATGTTTTTGATAGCGCCTTAAAGTGGCCTTGGGAGGACCAAATTTACCTGTCCTAGCGTCGCGTTCGCGATATCGAAATAGTATAGTCGACCAAACGCCCTTGGTCAGGACCACTTTGTCCAACTCTTCGAACTTCAATTCGCCTTCGTCCTCATAATTGACGGTAATCTCCTGGATAGTTTCTGCCATTTATAAATCCTTTTTTATTGGTATTAACCTAAATATAATAATTTAGGCTTTAAAATTATCTAATCGCTTTATTATGAACTACTTTATTGTCAGAAGGGGGGAGTTCTGCTGGAAGGCGCTCAAAATTAAGGCGCCTTAAATAGAGAAAAAGAGGAAGACCGCAAGAGACGCCGACAGCTAAGGTGGCCAAAAGAGGCAGCCACAGCCCTTTCATTTTTTGGCGCCGACCCTCGCTATAGATGAACAAAATAGTCACCAAAGCCGAGACGAGCATATTAACGCCAAAATAGCTGCTAACGGGACTGGCCCAAAGCTGGGTTTTCATCTCACTAAAATTTAGCCCGTTAGTAATGAGAAACTGCCCCAAGAAACTATAGGGGGCCACGGCCCCCAAAAAGGCCAACCCTAAATAGAAAAAACCCATAACCCTTACTCCCCAAAACCTTAGGCCAAAAAGGCTAAAGAACTTTAGCCCTCATAAAAGTCCTCCGTAGCCGTCAATTAATATCAGCCGCAGGAACGGGGGCCTTTTGGTCTCTAGCTACGGCGCTGCCAAAATACCTAAGGTAATCGCTAGAACTGACATCCATAATCATCACGCCTTTATTTTTCATCGTCAATTGGTAAGAATCTAAAGATCGCTTAAAGGCGTAGAACTCAGGATCTTCCCCGTAGGCTTTGGCGTAAGTGGCCGCAGCCTCACTATCAGCCTGACCTAGGATAATTTGACTCTGGCGCTCAGCGTTGGCTATAATTTCTCTTACAGCTTGATCAGTTTCAGATCTAATCTTTTGACCGTCGCGCATACCTTCGCTGCGGTACTTGGTAGCTTGCTGCTCGCGCTCGGCCCGCATGCGATCGTAGACTGCCTTTTGGTTTTCTGGAGGTAGATCGGCCTTTTTAATGCGCACGTCGATAACGACTAAGCCGGCCTTTGTATCTTGAGTCAGTTTGCGATTAGTCGATTCCGTCACCGTTTCCATAATGGATCCGCGGTTTTGAGAGATAATGTCGGCCATAACGTGAAGACCTAACTCTCGCCTTAGCTCGCCCACTACTATAACTCCCAGCCTACGTTTAGCTTCCTCAATAATCGAGGAACTTTCCCCTTTAAAGCGCTGATAAAAGACCAAGGGGTCTTCAACCCGCCAGCGGGCGTAGGCGTCGACCACCATGTTTTTGTTGTCGCGAGTGTAAATCTCGGCCGCAGCCACGTCATATTCAATTAGACGGCTATCAATGGGTACCACGGTCTGGATGAAAGGAATTTTAACATGCAAACCAGGCTCGCGCACCTCGCCTATGGGTTCACCAAACTGCAACACTATGGCTCTTTGAGTTTGATCAACCGTAAAAAGGGCCGAGTTTAGGAGCATCATAACGAAAACACAGATTCCTAAATATAAAGGAAATAATTTAGAGTTCATTTTTAGTATTTATCCCCAGTCACTTAGTCGGAGGCAGTTCGCCCAAAGAATTAGGCCCAGTAGCACCTAGGCCTAAGAGGGGCAAAACCTGCTTACCGCTTAAGCCGGTAAGAAAGTACTTATCCATCCCCGGCAAGACCTTATCCATGGTCTCTAAAATCAATCTCTGCCTAGTAACTTCCGGAGCCTTACGATATTCTGCTAATAAGGCGGTGAATCTATCCGCATCGCCCATGGCTATATTGACTCGTTCGGCCTTAAAAGCCTGGGCCTGGGCGATCATAGAAAAGGCCTTGGCCTCAGCCTCGGGAAATTTATTGTTGCGATAGCCCCTGGCCTCGTTTATAAAGCGCTCGCTATCTTCCCTAGCCGAGGTTACGTCCTTAAAGGCCTGGATAACGTCGTCGGGCACGTGAACGTCCTGAAGCTCGACGTTATTGACCATTAAGCCGGTATCGTACTTTTCCATCATAGCTTGGAGGGTTTCCCGAGTATCCTCTTGGATGGCCGCTCTTTTATCAGTTAAGGCCCCGTAGATAGTGTTGCGGCCTATGACCTCGCGCATGGCCGAAATAGCCGCATCGCGAATGGCTTTGTCGGGATTAAATATATGAAAGGCGTAGGCCACTGGATCATCTACTTTATACTGGACCACGAACTGGATATTAACGATGTTCTCATCGTTAGTAAGCATCGTCCCCTCGTCTAGGCCACGGCCGACCTCAAATTGCCTGGTCTGAGTATAGTTTACCTTAACCACTTTTTCTATGGGCCACGGCCAATGATACCGCAAACCTTCCTCAACTGAGGCCGAATACTTGCCGAAACGCTTAATTAGGCCGCGCTCGTAAGGCTCGACCGTAAAAAAACCCGACAAGAGCCAAACTAAGATTATTAAGGGCACCAAAAGCCAAGGAGGCGGGAGACTTCCTCCTCCTTTTTTAAATTTACCAAATAGTTTATCAAAATTTGGTTTTTGCAAACCATTACCGCCGTCGTTGGGTTCGCGATTTGGGTGAGGATTAGACGACCCCTTTTGACGCTTTTTCTGCCATTCTTCCCAATCCATTGGCATAAATAAATTCTCTCTTTTTCTATTTAAGTGATCAAATAATTTAAATACTAAAAATTAAAAATAGGGATAACTTAATTTATAAGTTTCATAAAAACATCTTAATATCCTTTTATTTGAAAAAATAATATTTTAACCCAACTCTCCCCTCGCCTAGGCCCAAGGGTTAGCTCAATATTGATCGTAGCGCAAAAACCCCTCTCGAAAAAAAATCTCTGAATATGGAGTCGGGAGCATTTTTTTTCTGCCGACTCCAAAAATAAATTATTATTGATTTATATTCGCAATAA
>JAITQT010000275.1 GCA_031288745.1 Deltaproteobacteria bacterium | reverse complement strand
AAGCCTATTGAAAGGGACGACACATCCCGCAGCAATGTAGCCCCCTATAGGAGCTTAGTAATTTTAACATTAATCAAAGTTAAAATATATGGTTGGAGCAGAGAGCTAAGTAGAAACGTAAAAAGAACTAATGTTAAGAACTTAAGGGTATGCTAAAACTTAATTACAACTCGAAAGTCGCTACCAGCCGCAACGGGGGGAAAAAAAAGACTTGGTGAACGGTTACAAAATATTTAAAATTTATTCGATGGCTCATCCATCAAGGACGCCTCTATGGCCGCAGGCAACTTAACTTTGTTAGCCGCAGTTCTCGCACTCACCCAGTAGGCAAAGGCTAGGTAAGATAAAGAAGATTGGTTAGTTGTTCTCAAGGCATCTAATTGCTCAGCCGAGAGCGAATTTAAGTCGGCCGGCGTAAAGTCGGCCAGTTCTAAAACCAAATAGCCAGGGGTAACGCCGCCAACCAAGATAGGTGATTTAACCCTATCGCCAGGTTTAGCTAAGTTACAATAGCGCCCGATAAACTCATTTTGGTCGGTCTCAGTTAAATGGGCCCCGGCCTGGTAAAAATTGAGGCGCTCAAAAGGTTCGGTCTTCCCTTTCTCAATAGAGGGGTTAAGAGCTTCAGAGGCCTTGTCCCAAGGCTCAGCCGCTACTGTCTCTAAAAAATCCTCGGCTGCCTTTTTAGCGGCCTTAAGAGACTCAGTCGCCTTAAAGTCCTCGGTGACTAAAGCTAAAATTTTTTTGTCGGATAACTCGGGGATAAACGAGGGCTTTTTTTCAACTACAAGGTAAAGAGCCAAACAATCGGGGTCGTCAACAGGATCGCTAGCTTGTCCTAAGGGGATTTGTAAAGCTTCTTTTAAGTTAGTTTCATTTGACGACAAAAACGAGGGTGCCCCAATAGAATCGTGAAAAAATTCGGTGGTTTTCGTCTCCAGACCTAGATTTTTAGCCGTATCTCTAAGTTTAGTGGTCGAGGGGGCCGAGGGCAACGCTTCGAGTAGATCTTCTATTTTATTAACCGCCAGCCGCCTAGCTTTTCGGCGGGTAACTATTTCGGTTAGGTCCTCTTTGGCCTCTTCTATAGTTTTAATTCTTGAAGGTTGATAAGAGTCAGCTTTTAGTAAATGATAGCCAAGGGTAGTTTCCACCGGGCCTAATACCTTACCGATATTATCTTTACCTTCCCCGAAGAGAGCTTGCTCTAACGAAGGAAAAGTCTGCCCCCGCCTAAGAGAGCCCATGTCTCCCCCTTTTTCAGCCGAAACAGCGTCTTGACTTAATTCTGTGGCTAGTTTTTTAAAATCTTCGGTTTTAGCTCTCTCCATCGCCTCTTGGGCCTTAGCCAAAACTTCTTTTCTTTCTTCCGGGCTAGGCTCAAGGGAAGAAAATCGAAACAGTATTTGACTAAAAGTGAGTTCTTCGGGCATTGTTAAGTCAGACCCTTGGTCTAAATAGGCGTCATTAAGGTCGTCCGAAGTAATCTCAACTTGGTTATTAAAATCGGCAATTTTAAGCTCTACGTAATCTAATTTGATCTCGGCCGGTTGACGCCACTTTTCTTTATTTTCCTGATAGTATTTAGATAAGACCTCGTTATTGGGGTTTAATGATTGGCTAAAGGCCGAGGCGGGAAAAAAGGCGTAAAACAAAGAAAGGGTATCGCGGGCGAAACTATAGTCTTCCAAAGCCGATTGTTTGGAGCTGTACACTAGGCCCTGAATCATCTCGATCATTTGCGAGGAAAGTATGTCGTCGCTCAAGGCCGTCTCAAAGGAGGCCAATGACTTGTTGAAAATTCTAGGGACCAATTCTTCGTAAAGTTTTAGATTAAAGCGCCCACCCTCTATAAACTCGGGAAATTTCCGAACCGCTTCATTGATGGCTTCAGACGGTACTTTCCGGCCCATATTTTTGGCTAGAGTTAAAAGGTTGTGGCGCTCCAAAAGGTAACTTAAAGCCCGGCGTCTGGCCGCCAACTCATCTTGAGCCGTCAAGGCCGGGTTATCGCGCCTCATCTCTCTTATAACGTTTTCTTGAATATCGTAAAGTAAAATTGGACTAACCGATTTCCCGTCTATTTTGATATCTTCCGTCGGTCCGCCATCTTGGCCGCCCACGCCCCAGAAAATAAAAACCAGGGCTATAGCCCCGACGATTAAAACGCTTAAGGTCCCTCCGGACCTTTTACTTATAAAATCAAGCATGAAAACACCAACATATTAGTTATAAAGTCTATAGAATTATTTCAGATTATGAGACCTAGCAGATAAAATAAAGAGTCTACCCCAACATGGGCATCAATGGATTTTAATAAATTAAGCCAGGTTAGGTTCCCCCATTAAACTCTAAGAAAAAAATAGAGTTTTAACCACCTTTTGAGAGAGTACTGATAATTAATTATTAGAGGGGATTTTATTAAGGTCGCCCGAGAGCTTAGGTGAAAAAAGCATAACCTAAGAAATAAAAATAAAGATCTCAACGTCCCAAGCCTTGAAAAGTAAGAGGCCATAGGCACTAATTCGGCCTCCTAATGAGAAGCAGTCAAAATATACTCTTAAATAATAAGAAAGTCAAGCAATCATTTAATAATTTAGTCTTTAGTTTAACTAGGGCCAGGCCAAAGCCTAAAAATAACGATTCGGGCCATTGTCCAGCGATATAGATTGATACGTAGTTTGTAGATATTTTATTAATTAGTTTTATTTAATTTTTTATTTTAAATTTTGCAGTATTAATTTTATAATGTTTTCTATCTCACTTTTACTTATATTTTAAACTTTTTATTTTGAAAACTCTAGCAATCTATATTTTCTCCAATCACTTCGTCAGTATCATTGCCGCTACTGCCACAAAAATTCCCTCTAGCCTACATCTGAGGACCCCAATAAGGCTTTGACAAATTTAGAAACGTCAACAACCTAAGGAAATGAATTTCCTTTTAACTATTGAAGAAATCTACCTATAGCTAGCTTAAGAGATCTAAAAAAACTAATATACTTATGTCTTTTATATAACCTAGCAATATCTCTAAAAATTCGTTTTAATATTTTTATCTAAATATATATTTAAGATATTTATACTATGAAAGTTTTATATTAGATAATTAATTATCTAAATTATAAGATGCCATATTTAAAAAAATAACTAAAAATACTTAAATTAAAGATAATAAAGGTGCTCGAAGAACTATACCTTAAAATTTTAAGCAGTTTTTTTTTGATTAATCTTTTGTGTCCGTTCATTTTAGCTACCAGGCCTAATTGACAGGGGGGCCACTTATTGCCACAATTTCGCTTCCTATATAAAGTAAACTATCACAAATCGAGTAAAAAAAGTTTCAATATTATCAGACCGATCTAAACAGAGATCTCCAAAGATCATGGTTAAGATTTTAAGGCGAAACTCAATTTCAGCTCTAAAGCCAAGGCCTGTCTAATTTGAAGTAGTAAAAAAGGCCTAAGTCGACGGTAACAATTTTTAAAATGATAAGGCGGCCAAAATTGAAATATCGTCTCTTAAGGGTTGATATAGTCAAGAACGAAATGATTTTCCACTTTTGCTGTATCACTAAAAAGAATTTTTCAAGCTTTTTTAGTCAACCTTATTTTACTCTTTTAGGAGGTCGAATAATTTTGAGGCTCTAGCATCTTTGTTATCTAGGTAAACTAGGACGAGGACAATTAGGATCATTTTAAGCTTAACTTCAAAAATTATTTATTTTATTATTGAGTAGGTTCTTAATAACCATAGTATAAACCTTGTGATTAGAGGTTAATATAGCTCAATAAATAACTAATCAAGTAAATACATTGACAAAAATATTAGTAATATCGATTCAAGGAATAATATTAAGGTTAATCAATGATTAATAGATATTATTTCTTCTACTTTAAAAATGTCTATGTCTTCAACGCTGGTGAATCGTATTGTATGCGTGTTTTGGTTGGCTTACGGCCTGCACTTCGCTCCGCAGCCAATGTGGCCCGCCTTAGTGAGCGGACCATGCGTAAAATTTAGAAACTTATAGTCGCCTAGAACATGGAAAATATCTTTGAAATAAAACGAGGCTAAAGAAAGGCCAAACTTACGGACGTTGGCTTAAAGATCATTAAAGAACTCAATGCCAAGAACTATCCCACCAGACAAAGTATCGCCGACCTGATTTACGAGAAATTTGGTATTATGGGCTGCGATTATCTTGGCCAAATCTGGTGTCAAACTCGCCGATTTATAAAAACATTTTCAGGCCGTCCGCTATACAATGTCCTTAGCAGGTTGGATCTGGCCTCAAAGAAGCTGACTACGGTAACAAACGATACGTATATAACCGCAACTGAGGTTTGCGAACTAAACAAGAAAATAGCTGCGGAGTATGTGGGCCAGTTAGTGTATTTAACTCTTAACAACGCCAGATATCAAAAATACAAGCTTGTGCAGGAACTTGCAGATCAGCTTGGTCTCATCCTAGTATATATACCGCCTTACAGCCCCAACTTGAACCTGATTGAGAGGTTATGGAAAAATGTAAAAAGCAAACTTCGATCGAAGCGCAAAAACCCCTTAAAAGCAAAGTAGTCTAAAAAATTAACTAGTAATAAGGCCCTGTTACAAATTTAAGGACTGATACGGAGGACTTTTTGCGCTTCGCTCAACTTCGAACAAAACGTTCTAATAATTTTAAAAAATTTTATACTAAAATAGACTTTATATTAATGTTTTAGAACATTAAAGAGAAAAAAGAGTTAGATAAGCTTATTAGCGAGAAGGTTAGTTGTTTGATAATTTGGTGCCAATAGGCGGGGCAACATTTACAACCGAAGATGTCGAAAGATAAAGGCCTAAAATGGAAATTCATTTCGTTCTTTAGTATAGCTAATATTTTCCAGCCCTAAATTTTAACCAACCGTTCTAACCATTTAGGTTAAAACCCCCTCGAACTCCTCACCCTTAAGTTTTAATTTTAGCCCGATTCTGTTAAAATATTTTCACTTTTCTAGCCTCAGGCCCATGGTCTTGTTTGTGGGCTGGACTATAGATTTTTCCATTAGTTTTTATTTTTTTTGTCCTTCAACTTACCTTTTTTAGGCTTAACACCGCATTATCAAGCCGTTTACGCCTGATTTTCAGCCCTTTCTAGCGACGAAAGAGGCTCGATTTTTAAAGCCTAAATTCTTATTATCTTTCAAGATTTTTGATAAAGCCCACTTAATTAATTTTTTTACTCTCTTTAAGGCTTATTTTAAGTTTTATTTTATATTTTTAATTAAAATTAAAATATCAATAATCGATTAATTGCTTTTAAACTCATAGCTTAAGCCACCATTCTCCCAAAGCCCTCCGGGCTCATTTGTTTGGCTCTTTGGTAATAAAATGTCTCCAGACGATTCCATTGTCGGCCTAAAGCCCGAGTCCCAAGATTTGGCCGCCTTGATTCTAGCGGCCGGCAAAGGGACGCGCATGCGCTCGGAAAAGCCCAAAGTCTTACATGAGCTTATGGGCCGCCCTCTCATCGCTCACTTACTAAACGCGGTTAGGTATTTAAATCCTAAGTTCTTGGTGGTCGTCACTGGCTACGGGGCTGAGGAAGTCGAACAGGCCGTAGCCTCATTTCAGCCTATCTTTGTGAGACAACCTAAAATGCTCGGCACAGGTCATGCGGTCTCTTGTGCTGCGGAAGTTTTATCGGCTCACCGTGGTCCCGTAGTCATCTTACCTGGCGACGCGCCTCTTATCTCGCCGCAGACTCTTTTAGACTTTACCGACGCCCACCGATTCGCTGGGGCCGATTTAAGCGTCCTTACGGTTCGTCTCGCCCAACCCGGCTCTTACGGCCGCATCGTGCGCGACCGTTTTGGTTGGATAGAGCGCATAGTTGAGGCCAGAGACGCAACGGAAAGGGAACTCGCCATAGATGAAATTAATAGCGGCTTTTACATAGTCGATGGCCCGGCCCTCTTTGAGGCCATCTCCAGCCTTAAACCTGATAACGACCAAAAAGAATATTACCTCACTGACGTTGTGGCCGAGTTTCGTCAAAGGGGCTTGTTGGCCGCGGCCATCGAAGGGCCCGATCCCCTGGAAATCCAAGGAGTTAACGATCGGCGCGATCTAGCTACGGCCCAAAATATCTTAAAAAATCGCATTAACGATAGCTGGCTAACTGCGGGGGTGACCATGATTGACCCCGAGGCCACCTATATTGAGCCTAAAGTTCGCTTAGCTAAAGACGTCGTTTTGTGGCCGGGCGTTATCCTAACGGGTTCCACCACGGTTGGCGAAGGGGCTTTCATCGGCCCGTATAGTTTTCTTAAAGATTGCCGGGTTGAGCCCCGCGCCCAAGTTAGCGCCCATCAAAACTTAATCGGAGTCATAGTGGAGAGCCCAGAAACACAAAACAAAGAGAAAGCTCCACTTGGGCAAAAAAAAACTCTCAACAACTCTAGTTCTTGCTCTTTAAGGGCCCCAAAAACGGCCAAAAAAAACAAAAATAATACCTAGCCACTTCGCTCAAGGTTATATTTTTTGTGTCCGTTCACAAATGTGAACGTTTAAGGGCCCGTTCACAAGAGAGAACGCTGCGGTGCTAAGCCTATTGAAAGGGACGACACATACCGCAGCAATGTAACCCCCTATAGGTGCTTAGTAATTTTAACATTAATAAAAGTTAAAATATATGATTGGAGCAGAGAGCTAAGTAGAAACGTTAAAAGAACTAATGTTAAAAACTTAAGGGTATCCTAAAACTTAATTACAACTCGAAAGTCGCTACCAGCCGCAACTTGAGAAAAAAAGACTTGGTGAACGGTTACTATTTTTTTAAGTTCAGGCCAGATTATTGAGATTCAACATGATTACTAGTTATTAGTCGTAATAAAATAGAAGATCTCTTTAGTTCTATCTTAGTTTTCCTCCTTTTTTTTATAAATTAAAATATCTTTCCATTAAAACTAAATTAGGCCTAAGGCCTAATTTAGGCCCTGCTAAACTTAAGTCGGTTTTTTAACCAGATAGAGATATATGGCCGATAATAAAGTTATTAGAGAAACCCCGTTTTTTTTAAAAGAAATAAACGAGCAACCCAAGGCCTTGGCCAATACTTTGGCCCAGTACCTAGGACCCAATCTCCAGCTTAAAATGAATAGGCCGCCGTTAGACGATCTTAATTTAAAAAAAATCACCAAGGCCTATTTTACCGCTTGTGGCACTAGCTATCACGCTGCCCTTACGGCCCGCTATATGGTTGAGGAATTAGCCCGTATTCCGGCTATCGTCGAGCCCGCTTCCGAATGCGGGCGACACTATCAATTAATCGACGAAAATACCTTAGCCGTTGCCATCTCTCAATCAGGCCGGAGTCGAGAAACCCTGACCTCGCTCCAATTAGCGGCCTCCAAAGGGGCCTCCACCTTAGCTGTGGTCAACGAATGCCCCTCTCCCCTTACCTTAGCTGCCCAAGGGAGCTTAACCACCTTGGCCGGCCGAGTTAACTCTCTTTCCTCAACCAAGGCCTTTACCTGCCAAAGCCTGATCTTGGGCCTTTTAGGCTTAAGGCTAGCCCAAATCAGAGGGGCAGACCGCGAACAATGGCGCCAAGCCTTCGATAAGCTGAGCCGCTTGCCCGAACTAGTTAGGCACGCCTTAAGCGTGGAGGAAAAAATCGAAAACGTAGCCTCTAAGCTAATTAATTACTCTCATTGTTTTATCTTAGCTAGGGGCCGCATGCTGCCTATGGCGTGCGAAGGGGCTTTAAAGCTTAAGGAAGTGGCTAGAATACATGCCGAAGGCTCCTTTATTGGAGAATTTGGCCATGGGCCTTTGGCCCTGGTCTCAAGCCAAACGCCTATTATCGTCATTGCCTTTGCCGACGAAATCGAGCCGACCGATTTAGCCTTGGCCTTTGAGTTTAAAGCTAGAAACGTTCCGGTTTTTCTCATTACCGAAAATGGTCCTAACCAGGAAAACGCCTTGGCCGCTTTGGCCGACGAAGTGCTTACCGTGCCTGCAGCCCCGTTCCGTTTAAGACCCATTGTGACCGTTATCCCCTTACAATTTTTAGCCTATCACTTAGGCCGGCTTAAGGGGCTAGACGCGGACCGCCCTGGAGGTTTAATTTCCCCAGAAACCTACTCAGACCTTAAGGCTCAGTCACTAAACTCCCCTACAGGATCAAATCTTCAGTCTTAACTTTAATTGCCCTGGTTTTAACGGATTAAAACCACCGCCTTTTGGCGGGAGCTTTAGCCTTTCTTCTTTACTTCCCCTTGGCCAGTAGTCCGAGTAAGGCCTATCTGAATCTGGGTTGGCTAAATAGGGACCTTAAGGATAGGGATGTAGAACTTTAGGGTAAGGTATCTTCCTCCACCACTCCGACCTTAAGCCATTTCTATTAGCCGCAGTTTGCGTTGGTCAGCAATCCTACACATACATGCCATAAGATCATCATGAGCTATGGAATCGAAAAACCCTTTGAGGTCCGCATCGAGTATCCAGTTCACTTTCTTTCTGCCAATCGCCACCGCTAATGCCTCTAAGGCCTCAT
>JAITQT010000023.1 GCA_031288745.1 Deltaproteobacteria bacterium | reverse complement strand
CTTCGTTGAAAGAGCGGCCGGCTCTTTTTTGGAGGGTAAGTGTCAGCCGTAATCGCCTTGGTCGGACGCCCCAACGTGGGTAAATCCTCTCTTTTTAATAGGCTATTAAGGCGTTCTGCGGCCTTAGTTGACGATCGTCCGGGCGTAACCCGCGATCGCCATTACGCCCCGCTTACTTTAGATAACCGGCGCGGCCTTTTAATCGACACCGGCGGCTTTGAATTTTCTGCTCTCGACCCCTTGGCCGCCCCGGTCACCGCCCAGGTCAAGGCAGCTGTGGAGGAAAGCGATCTGGCTATCTTGGTTGTTGACGGCCGAAGCGGCCTCCATCCTAGAGATTACGATCTAGCCGCCCTAATTAGAGAAAGCGGCCGGCCGGCCATAGTGTGTGTAAATAAAATAGATAGACCCTTTGAGTTGGCCTCGGCCTTAGAGTTCCACGCCTTAGGCTTAGAGCCCATCGAAGCCGTCTCGGCAGCCCATGGTCTGGGGCTAGATCAGTTAAGAGAGCGCCTTAAGCCTTATCTTGAAGAGATAGAAGAAAGAACAGAAAACGATCTCTTTGGACCGCCTAAAATATGCCTAGTAGGCCGACCTAACGCCGGCAAATCCTCCTTAATTAACCGCTTGGCCGGGGCCTCTCGCCAGGTGGTCGATAGCCGCCCGGGCACGACTAGAGATGCGGTGGACGTCGAGATAAAGGCGGGTGATAAATCTTACGTTTTAGTCGATACCGCCGGTATCCGCCGTAAGGGGCGAGTGGAGGAAAAGCTAGAAAAGCTATCGGTCTTAAGGGCCCTTAAAGGTTTAGAGCGCTCTGATCTAGCAATTTTAACCGTTGACGCCTTAGTTGGGGTGGGCGAGCAAGACGCCCATATCGCCGGCTACGCTAGCGAGCGGGGTCGGCCTTTAGTAATTCTAATTAACAAATGGGACGCGGTGGAAGATAAAAAAGATACCTTACGCTCTATTAAGCGAGAAATGGATCTTAAAATGGTCTTTATTCAGCGGGCCCCAATGATAACCGTCTCGGCCAAAACCGGAGCTGGCCTAAAAAATCTCTGGCCTTTGATTGATAAAATAATGGCTCAGTACTCTTTTAGAGCCCCCACGGCCGAGGTCAACCGCATCTTAACCGAGGCGGCCGAAGCCCACTCGCCGCCCCAGGTCGGCCGGGTCAGGCTAAAATTCTACTACGCTGCCCAGGTCGGGGTTAGGCCCCCTAAATTTGTGATTTTTACCAATCGCCCCGAAGAGGTCCACTTTTCTTATAAGCGTTTTTTAATTAACCGCTTTCGTGAGGCGCTAACTTTAGAGCTAACCCCTATCGAACTTATTTTTAAACCTCGTCGAAACGTACTGGAGGAAGGCACCTCTAGCCCCCCTCGTCGGGCCTCACGAGCGGCCTCTAAAAAGGCCCCCTCCAAAGGGTCTTTCAAGGGCCCTTTAAAAACAAAGAAAATTTCTAGTAAAAAAAAGGGCTAAACCAGGGTTAAATATTTTTACTAGCTTTTATTAATCTTATTATTTCTATATATCTATTAATAATCTTAATAAATAAATTCTTTCTCCACTTGTCTTTAACTTATAACTTTTTTGAGCCTGATTAATCCAATTTAGTTTCTTACTGCTTTGATAAGATTCTAATCCTTAGTTTTATATCATTATGGTTATCAATGACTAATATAAAAAACATTATTTTTCTTTTTCTAAGTTCTATTTTAAGCCTAGCCCTTTTCTTGATAGGTACCTCTAGGGCCCAAGAAAACTCAGTGGCCCCCCAAGAGCCTAAAATTTTAAGCCAACAAGGTAAGAAAGAATCAACTAAGACTGATAAACCCTCCTATATCTTTCGCTCGCCCCAGCCCGGGGCCAGCCCAGCCCTCTTAATCGTGGCCCCATTAAACGGACCTTGGTCAGTCTTTGGCCGGGAGGCCAAATCAGCGGCCGATTTGGCTCTTAAGAGCCTCGGTCAAGGCTTTGAGGTAATAATGGCCGACGAAACGGAGCTTGATTTCCCCAAAAACTTAAATAATATTTCTAAGCCCGCCGCAGTGGCTGGCCATCTCTTTGAGCCCAATTTGGTCGCGGCCGCGCCCTGGTATCTTAAAAATAAAACCCCGGTTATCTTACCCTTTCTTGATAACCCCGAAACTAAACTCTTAGGCCAAAGTTTTTTTCGGCTTTTACCCGACCCGATTTATCAGGGCCGATTTTTGGCTCGTTTTGTGCCCAGGGGCCCTAAAAAGATTCGAAAGGTGTTCATCTTAGAAGGCCCGGAGGAGAGCCAAAAGATCTTAGCCCAAGCCTTTAGAGAGGCCTTAACTGAACCTCAAAAGAAAGAAAAAACAATTAAGTCGCCTAAAACCCAGCTCCCGCGCCTACGGCCCCTATCGGCCAAACAGGTGGAAACTCTATACGTGGAAAACTATCAAGACTTAAATTACTTAATTGAACATAAGGCCTCGCCCAACGACTACGTCTTACTAGCTCTCCCCTCTCGTTTCGCTCTTAAGGCCGCCTCCCTCTTAGCCCAGGCCGGGTATAATAAATCAACTGTTCTGGCCCCCTTATCTTTATCAATTAGAGAGATAGGGGCGGCCTATTTAGCCTTAGATTTTAAGGCTCTACTAGTCCTAGTCCCCTTTGAAGAAGGGTCAAGTAAAAACCCCAACCAAACTTTAACCGACTTTGTGGCCCGCTATGCCCAAAATTATCGCCAAGAGCCCAGCTGGGCGGCCATAGTTAGTTACGACACCTTAACTTTGGCCGCTTTAGCTTCTTCTAGCGAAGAAGGGCCTATGAATTTTCTCACCGATACCGAGGCCGCCCACAACGGTGTGGTCGGACGCTATTTTCTTTCAGATGAGGGCTGGCCGCTAAATCTAATTAAAGTCACCTCGGAAAAACTCTATCTCCTCCCTTAGGCTGCTATGGTCCCTTCTTCGCGCTCCATAATCCACCTTGACCTCGATGCCTTTTTCGCTTCCGTCGAAATTCTCGATCGCCCCTCTCTCAAAGGACTAGCGGTCATTGTCGGCGGCTTGGGGCAGAGGGGAGTGGTCTCAACATGCTCTTATCAAGCTCGCTTTAAAGGGGTCCGCTCGGCCATGCCCATGGCTAGAGCTAGGGCTATTTGCCCTGAGGCCGTCTTTTTGCCCCCTAGAATGGAGCGCTACCAAGAATTATCAGGTAAAGTTATGGAGATTTTTTCGCGCTTTACCCCTTTAGTCGAACCCCTATCTTTAGACGAAGCCTTTTTAGACGTTAGCGCCTCTCTTAAACTTTTCGGCACAGCTGCAGAAATTGCCAAAAAAATTAAAGCCTCGGTCTTTGAGGAAACGGGCCTAACCGTAAGCGCTGGGGTGAGCGCGATTAAGCATATAGCCAAAATAGCCTCTTCTATGAATAAACCAGACGGCTTAACAGTTATAGAAGAGGGGCAAGAAAAAGAATTTTTATGGCCCTTAAAAATATCATATCTTTGGGGGGTCGGTCCTAGTAGCGAGAAAATTTTAAAATCA
>JAITQT010000253.1 GCA_031288745.1 Deltaproteobacteria bacterium | reverse complement strand
TGCCATATTAAATGACTAACTTAGATTTAATCCTAACGCTTTCTAAACGGGTATCCAGTTCGTCAAAGTAAAGATTAATAAGGTTCAAACTCTTCTTTAGCTGCTATCTCCATCATCATCGTCTTTGAGCTTTATTGGAGGAACTAAAGTGAATTTACCCTCTTCCCCCGTAGGAAAATATTTATCGGCTATATCCCTTATAGCGTCAGCCGTGAATAAGAGCTTACCTCTCACTCATGTATCACCGGGTGATCCTCATCACTACCCTCAGCTATTTCCTCGAGCAGCTCAACAACTGCAGATTATTTTAGGGAGGGGAAGGTCAAAATTTTATTTCAGCTTGAGTTAAGAAAAGGCGCTTTTAACTAGTGGAATCTCTAATGGAAAATATGCCGGCCCACGAATTAATCTCCATGGCCGAGAAAGAGTTTCGCAACGGTCGGAGCGATATAGCCATAGCTATTTTAGGTAAAATTTTGAGTAGCGAGCCTGGCCATATTAAGGCGGTTATGACCTTTGGTGTTATCCAACACTCTTTAGGTGACTTTGCCAAGGCGGCCGAGGCTTTTAAGAGCGTTTTAAAACGCGACCAGGATAATTTAGAGGCCTTGCGCAATCTAAGTTTGACTCTTATTTCTTCTGGCGAGTACGACCAAGCTAGGAGCCATTTAGAGCGTTTGGTGAGCGTTAATCAAAACGATGCCCAGCTTTGGACCTGGCTAGCACGCCTAGAAAAGGCTTGCGGCCGGCCTGAGGTGGCCTTAGCCCACGCTAAGCGTTCGATTTTGCTTAATCCCAACCAAGCCGAGGTATTGGCTTTTATAAAAACTCTCGAGGCTGCTTCGGAGTCGGATAAGTCGGGTGGTCCTACGGCTTGTTTAAAGCCAGTCAGGCGTTTAATTTTTTTATGCCCTCCCCAACGACAAGACGAGAGCGAGGCCCTGACGAGCGCTCTATCTAAGAGAGTTGACTTAACTAAGGTGGTTAGCCTTAAGCCCGAAGCTTATATAGAGGCTGCAGCTTCTAAAGAAGCGTTATGGCTCGAAGGAGCGAGCGATTTTGCCGTAACCATCTTAAACCGGCCTCAAAGCGAGGGCGGTCGTAGGATATTTATTAATTTGAGCGCCGAGGATATTTTGTCGGAGGACTATAAGGGCTTAAATTACGAGCCAGTAACCGACTTAATCTTTGAAAGCCTTTACTTTAGGGATCTTTTTTTGGCCGCCAAGCCATCGGGGCTAAAAAGTGGTTTAAGGCTCCACGAGGTCCCTTTTGCCGTAGACGTTAGTCGCTTTCAGTATCGGCCATCGGGGAGGGTCAAGATAGCCGCTCCAGGCCCCCATGGCCTCTTATCTAATCCTTTATCACTATTGGATTTGTTCGAGAGAGTTTACAGCGAGGGCCGAGACCTTGAACTTCATTTAAGCGGTCCTTTTGTCGGCCCCGCTCTTGAAGCGGCCTTAGCTTTCCGTTTATCTTATAGCCCTGCGGCCGAGAAAGTCTTTATTCACCCTCCGTTTAAAAGCCTTGTGGACTTTCTAAAAGATAAGGATTTTATCTTCGCTTCCCCTCTAGCGGCCGGTTCAAGTTCGCTCGTTAAGGCGTTGATCTTAGGATTAAGACCCTTGGTTAGAGACGCTCCTGGTTTAAGACAAACGCTGCCCTCTCGGTGCTTGTGGCGCGAATACTCTGAATTTATCGAGCTTATCGAGCAAGGTCCCACAGGTGAAGAGTTCTCGGAATTATTAAAGGCTAAGCACGACTCTGTTATTGTGGCTAAAAGTCTCTTTAAAATATTTTCTCTCTAATATAGCTCCTATTCGGGCCTAGCCTTAAACTTTTTTGATTGCGGTTGAGTTTTTTTTATTTTCGCGGGTAGAAGACCCATACGTCTCGGAACTTAAGTTGTGGAGGAATTCGAACAAGGGATTTTTTTAAAGCCACAGAGGCTGGCGACGGTATTATTGGTGCCGTTTGAGCCTTTTCCGAAAACAGAACCTTGCGAGTTGGAAAGTTGATAGTCCGCCTAAATTTTTAAGGTCAAGGAATTGGGGCCAAACATTTAATGAGATTAAGAAGAAGAGTTTAATTCCTTTCATTTTGTAACCGTCACCTCAGGGGACGATGGCTACGAGTGGTCTTTTCGCCTCTTTTCAGTTTAAAGAAAATAAGGCCATTTCTTCCCTGGCTAAACCCAGATTGGCTCCTGTTAGGAAAGAAGATGGAGGTTAGGTGGCCTTTGGTCGTAAACCAGAGAGGCTTAAAGTTAGGGATTAAACTCGACTCTAAAATTAAAGTTAGCTATAAAGTTTGTTCGTAAATGGTTCAAACCGACCCCAACTCTACTTCCGAGGCTCAAATAGATGACCTTGGCTTTTCTGACTGGCCCCTCTATCCCTTAGCCGCCTTAGCTGGTCAATGGGAGATGAGGTTAGCCTTGATATTGTTGGCCGTAGCTCCGTCATTGGGTGGGGTTTTGCTTTCTGGCGGCAAAGGCTTAGCCAAATCCACGGCTGCGAGGGCCTTAGCTGAAATTTGGCCGCTCAACTCATCACTGGTACCCCCATTTGGCCGTAGCCTCACGAGGGAGCCAAGCTTAAACCAAACTTATAAGTCTCAAAAAGGACCTTTTCGCCTACGCCCCGCCCCTTTTAAGTGCGTCCCTTTGGGAGTTACCCAAGAGCGCCTATTGGGTGGCTTAGATTGGGAAAAGACTCTTAGCGGCCCGACCCCTCTCTTTAAGCCCGGGCTCTTAAGTCAAGCCAATAACGGCCTAGTCTATATCGACGAAGTTAATTTATTAGCCCCCTCGCTGGCTCATTTAATTTTAGACGTCGCTTCTAGCGGTGTTTTGCGAGTCGAGAGCGAGGGTTTTTCTTTTACCTCACCGGCCCTCTTTGCCTTGGTGGGCTCGATGAATCCTGAGGAGGGCCCCTTGGGCCCGCAGCTATCCGATCGCTTTGCTCTAACGGTAGAACTCGCGGCCGAAGAAGATAGGGAGGTTCGCGCCCAAATAGTTCGCCGCGCTTTGGCCTTCGAGCGCGATCCTAAGGCCTTTAGGCGTGACTTTCAGCTTCAATCGCTTAAATTAGCTAAAGATATAGAGCGGGCTAGAGCCTTTTTAGAAAAGACGAATCTTTCGGAAGAGGCCTTGGAGGCGGCGGCCCTTCTATCGTTAGAGGCTAGAGCGGCGGGCCATCGTGCTGATTTGGCCATGATTATAGCCGCCAAGGCCCTAAAGGCCTTTGAAAGCGCTCAAAGTTCAGACAGCGATTTTGATAAGTTAAGCCTTACGGTGGGGAAAGAAGAAATCGAAAGGGTCTCTGAGATGGCTCTCAGGGCCCGAAGGCGACCGGTGAAACCTTGCGGAGCTAGAATAAAGGGTGGCCTGGTGAAATTGGCCGATAAAGACGAAGAACCCCCCTCCGGCCTTCTTTTGGTTTATCAGGATAGCCCCCCTGACTCTCTTAAAAAATTTAGAGAGGCTCAAAAAGCGACCGAGCCGACTATGCTTACGATATTTGAGGCCGCTGAACCCTATAAATTAATCGCCCCCAAGCGGTCTAAGAGCCTAGGGGTAAAAGATAAAAGCGGCCGCCGAGGTTTTAGGCCGACTCTTAAGGCCAGGGGCCGGCCCTATAAGACTACAGCCAGAAGGCTCGGCAGACCGCTTTCATTATCGGCAACCTTGAGGGCGGCCGCGCCGTATCAAAAGTTAAGGAAAGAAAAAGCTCCGTCTGAGAGTTCTTTTGCGCTTAAGCCCTGCGATTTTCGGGAAAAGGTTTATCGCCTAAGGACCGGTAGGTTAGTAATATTTGTAGTCGACTCCTCCGGCTCCGTAGGAACGCTCTACCGTGTAAGGGAAGCTAAGAGCGCCGCCTTGGCCTTATTGTCAGAGGCCTACATTAAGCGCGATAGGGTCGGCTTAATCGCCTTTTATGGTTCTTCGGCGCAAGTGCTTTTACCGCCCACCGATAATCCCGATCTGGCTGGAAGGCTTCTGCGGGAGCTACCCAGCGGAGGAAAAACCCCTTTGGCGGCCGCCTTAGCCTTAACCGATAAGATAATTAGAATAGAGCAAGCTAAAGATCCACGCCTAAAGCCTTTCGTCATCCTTATGACCGATGGTCGGCCCAACGTGCCTATGGAGCCCGCCTTGGCCCCTTGGCCGGAGGCGCTAAAGATGGCTAAGGGGCTAGCCCGGGATCCAAATCGGAGGTTTTTGTTAATTGATACCGATCGCGGGGCCTATAACGAGTATAAGCTAACCAAAGACTTAGCTGAGAGCTTAAATTGCCCCATGATTACTTTAGAAGATTTAAGGACTCAAGGCTTGAGTCGTTTTCTTCAGGACTGACGAGATTATCGAGTTTACGGTTTAAGGTCTTAGAGCTTAGGGCATTTTGGCCTAGGGTAGGGCAAAAGCGCCAAAATTTTGAGTTAGTATAAATTAATCAGAATGAGGTGATAGTGGCTAAAAATTCATTTGTTTAACTAAAATCATAAATTTTCTTGTAATTTAGTAAATTTAA
>JAITQT010000018.1 GCA_031288745.1 Deltaproteobacteria bacterium | reverse complement strand
AGTCAAGAGCAAAATATAAGCTATAAGAAAATAATTATGGGATATAGCATACCTAAAGGATTAAAAAATAAATTCTGCCGTCTTAGAGGCTGAGGGGTTTTTGCGCTACGATCAATATTAGTAACAAAAAAAGGCGTCAAAACCCAGAGCCTAAAACGCATATTACCTTAAAACTAATCAAGCTTAAAGCCTTTCAAAGGTCAAATGTGATCGAAGCGCAAAAACCTCTTAAAAGCTAAATAGTCTAAAAATTTAACTAGTAATAAGGCCCTGTTACAAATTTAAGGACTGATAAAGGTGACTTTTTACGCTTCGATCAAAAGTAGTTTCAGTTTTTAGCGAGCATCAAAAGCTACGGAAGCATATAAGTAAGTGAATATGGGCTAAAAAAATACGCTCTGAAATAGTAAAAAGTTTAGCTACAGATTTTTTGGTTAAACATAAAAGATTGCAGGTAGTTATGTGTCTTTCAAGAAATAATTTGTAAACTCAGGCTAGGTTTACAATTGCACAGTTAGAACTTTTTATGAGATTTAGGGAATTGTTAAACAAAAGCCCAAAAAAAGAGAGGACCGCCCTTTTTAAAGATAAGAAACAAATGCCGGTCTTCCACAAGGGATTTGTCGGCAAACTTTGCCCGGTGCCATAGTTAAATCTGCGATAAAGGATAAAATCAAGCTTTTATTTTATAAAAAATTATGGCACCTTACTTGCATTAAACTTTGCCGTGCGGAGGCCATAAAACGCCGATAATTCTTAGCGGTCCCGCGACCAAAACGAAGAGAGAGGTCTCTTATGCCCATGATCATCAAAAAAGACTGGTTAACCATCGGAGAAGTCTCGGAACTCACCGGCGTTCCAATTCATACTCTGCGCTATTGGGAGAGCGAGTTCAGTGGCTATTTTAGCCCAATAAGGACCAACGGTCGCCAAAGACGCTACGACGAAGAAGCCGTCGATAGAGTAAAGAATATCAAGACTCTTTTAAAAGAAGAGAAATACAGCATCGCCGGGGCCAAGCAGGTGCTGGAGAGAACAGTGATAAACCTAGAGATGGAAAAAAGCCCTCTAGGTCGCCTGGGCGCTTATTCGGCTTTGGATAATTCTGAAAATTCACAGCCAACCCCGGCCCCTACTTCAACCTCCAATGTTCCCAATTAATAACACTCCATTGGGGCAAACAACAAGGGCTTAGCTAAGGGCTAAATCTTTAGCCAACCGTAACCGTTCACCAAGTCTTTTTTTCCCCACGTTGCGGCTGGTAGCGACTTTCGAGTTGTAATTAAGTTTTAGCATACCCTTAAGTTCTTAACACTAGTTCTTTTAACGTTTCTACTTAGCTCTCTGCTCCAACCATATATTTTAACATTAATGTTAAAATTACTAAGCTCCTATAGGGGGCTACATTACTTCGGTACGTGTCGTCCCTTTCAATAGGCTTGGCACCGCAGCGTTCTCTCCTGTGAACGGGCCCTGAAACGTTCACATTTGTGAACGGACACAGCCAACCTAAGCTGCGCCAAATCCAGGCTGTAAAAAAAACGCTAATTATCAAGCCAAAACCGCCGCCTTTCAAGCGGCGGTTTTTTTTCAAGCCTATGAGCAAATAACCAAACCAAAAACGGCGACCAACTTTAGGTTTCAGCAGCCGCCCTTGGGCCGGGGTCTTGTTTTTTATCTTCCGACCAAAATTCATCGTGTGAGCCCTGATCGCTTAGTTGGCCAGGCCAAGCTCCAATCAAAAAATCGGCCCATTGCTCGTAGCCTATTTCCGAACGAGGGGGGAGAACCAAAAAGCGCCCTCGATCATCATGGGGGCCTAAAAGGAGATCTCTTAGCCAGCTCAAATCCCCTCTCACGCTCTCAATCATAAACTTTAAGGTTTTAGCCAAAGGCTCGACCCTAGCTGCGCAGCTCTCCAAATCGTATGCCTCGGTCCGCACGAAAGCGAAGCGCTGGTAATTTTTAAGCATCAAGCGGTTAAGTTTAACAGCCCGACGCAGTCCGTAAGCCGCCACGGCTCGACTATAAGCCTCAATTAAGTTATTTTCGTGGCGCAACCAGCCGGCAGTTAAAAAGTAAGCGGGGGGTTTAGAGGCCCTTTTACGAGCCGCTAAAGAGCCTAGGAGTAAAGTTAAACAATCGTCAACCATAGGAGCCACTAACTGATAATCGCCAGTTTTAAGCTCGCTCAGAGCGCCTCCGCAGTAGCCTAGGGTTACCAAGAGCCTTTGACAGCGCCCGTCGGCCCAAGCTAAGATCTCTTGGAGCCTGGCCCGCAATTTAACGGGATTATTATGCCAGCCCCCTTCCAACCAGACCATCTCTGGGGCCTGGTTCAAGCTCTTACAAAGGACAGTGATTTCGTCTTCAATAGCCCTACAGGCCAGGACAATGGTTCTCATGAGAACCCCGCTCTTGGGGCAAAAAGCAAAAGCCATAACTATGAATTATTTAGAAATTTGATACAAAGTTTCGCGTCATTTTCTGTAAAATAATCATGAATTCTAGTATTAATAAAATTTTCATTCAAATCAAGTCTTAATTCAAGATCGTCTATAGCCACAAATCTTTTTATCTCAGGATGTAATTTTACATAATACAAGATTTCAGTTGTCCGTATTAGTTCAGTTATACTATAATTTTTATCATTAATAATTTCTTTATATTTTTCAAAAGGAATATCTTCAGTATTATCTATATAAAATTTATCAAGCCCATGAATCGTAAAAAGATCCTTCATCATTTCATATGAATATAATTTCCAATCAGATGATAAAACAATTTTGGCTCCAGTTTGGTCTATTACTTTTTTTACTAAACTAATAGCCTTAACGCTCCAAGAAAAATAAACGTTGGCCACGGTTACTGGATTATATATTGAATAATCTATGTTAAATTTTTTATATAATTGATCAAAAAGACTTAAATAATCATTTTCATTAAATTTTTCATAAAATTTATCAACTCCATGCGGTCTTATAACACCATCTATATCTAAAAATATTACCTTATCTACTCCCAAGGGAAAGCCACCGGTTTTTTTTTGCTCACGGCTCAATTAACTATCCTCAAAACATTGAAAAAACTGACAAAAGCTTAAAAGGCTATTGGTCCTTAGGGGCCCAAAATAATTTGATCTCAAAAACTTAGGGCCAACCAGCTAAAATTTAATATAATACTATCAAAAATTAATTATTTAATCAATGAAAAAAGTAACCATTCACAAGGCCTCGTCAAGACCTTGGTTTCCACTTCCCTCTCGACTGAAGATAAGGCCTAATATGGGCTAATGGTTGACATTAATCTCGCAATTTGAAAAATCCATTAAAGTAAACCTTACAGAGGATAGAAGGCGCTACTAAAATCTCTAAGAACGTCAGGCCTTCTGGAAGGGCTGATAAACGGTTACAATTTTTCATATTAAAACTATAAGTATAAAATTTTACCTTATAAAAATAGAGCGAAAATAAATTTTAGATCAGAAATATATATTAATTATATAGTAATTTTAGTCAAAAGCTTGAGCCACCTCATACCCTATTGAGATTCCGTAAAGATTCACCTGATTTAAACGACTAGGTTTGCGTAGCTTTATTCGGCCATAGTTGATTAAGCTTTCATAGTCGTGATGGTAGCCAAACTAAGAGACGCGCTCCGAGTCGTATGGGAATATTTCGTAGCTCGTTTAAGCTTTTTTCTCAAAGCTGATAGTCGCACTTAAAGGCTTTGGCGAGTATTGCCTTTTAGCCTAAAAATAAGTTAAGATTTAAAGATATGGGCTTAAATAATAATCTCCATTAGGCCCAATAGAGGTGGTATCAATGTTAGAATTACCGAGCGACGGCCAGACGTTTTCCACAATTAGAAAGAATAATTTCCTTTATGTGGATAAAACGAAGTACCTTTATCCAATTATAA
>JAITQT010000016.1 GCA_031288745.1 Deltaproteobacteria bacterium | reverse complement strand
TGGCCGACGCTGTTGATACTTTTTCCGTCTAAGGTAATGATGATTTTCTTAACGCCTTTGCATTTAGGCCTACCTCTGTTTCTATCTAAGGCTCTCTGGCGAAATTTGGCGAATAACTGTAAGAGAGCCATATTCATATAGTTAAGGATCGATTTTAGAGATGGTTCTGGCAATCGTATCAACCGAGAGGACATTCTCCAAGCCTGGCAACAAAAGCTTGAAAAACCAAAAATAATTAACGGCGAAATTATGAATATCCTTCCACCCTTTGTAGCCAGCTGTAGTGGCAATCAGAAGGATAGTAAGGATTTGGTATAGCTTGTAAGTTGAACGCCCTTTAACTCTAAAGTCGGGTATGGTTTTGAAATAAGCTATGATATTGCTGAGAAATTTGGCCATAACGGGACCTCCTTGAGTTTAGATGGCCCTAATTATATTTGATATAGATATGCCTTTGAAGGTTTATATGATTGTTTAATATTTATTGTTAAATATATAGAGTATTTTACTCTCATTAATATAATAAATCTATTTAAATATACTAAATTCCAATAAAATTAGTAAATTTAGCTGAACAAACAGATTTTTAGCGGCTATCAACTCATTATAATTAACTTATACTAAATCAAAATTTTTGCGCTTTTACCCTGCATATTAGGGCTTATCTTAAGTCGAGAGGAAAGTGGAAGACAAGGTCTTGAAGAGGCCTTGTGAACGGTTACAATCAAAGAGTTAAAATCAAAAGACGCCTTAAAGCGCGCTAGATGGCTTTAAGGCGTCTTGGTTAAAAAAAACCTGGCTTTTGACTCCACACCTCCCTGAAAGAAGGAGATTCCTACAGGGCCTAAAGAAAAAATAAATGAAGTCTCTACGGATTTATCCTAATTTGCCGTTAAACTTGGTGGGCCAGGTCATCCACAGTCATTGAGAACAGCTTATGCGGCCGTATAAATATTTTTAGCGCCTACCTATTCTCCAAAGACCTGCGCTCAAAAAACAGAGTTTTACGGCGCTGGTGATCAAGAGTAGAGCGTAAGAAAAATCTATTCTCCTAAGCGCATCTTCGCCAAGATACCCGTGTTTTTAGGCTCTATCAACGGCCTTTCATCACTCTCAGGGCAGGCTACGTTCATGATAAAAGCCTTAAGGCTACTAAACATTTCGGCGAAAGAAAAAGGGGCCTTGTGATTTAAGTATTCGTGGACCCGAAGATTGATACCTTGATGGGAGCTTTGAACGATAATGGTAGCCACGAGTTTGGTGTCAAAGGGCCGACAAATACCCCAGCTAATGAACTCATTAAACCAATTTTTAAAGAAACTGATGCTGTAATCGAGAAAAGTATCGCAGTAGACCTGAGAAGAGCGGCTGTCTCTAAATTGCTCGGTCTGAATTAAGGAAAAGGCGTAGCAAGTGAAAGTATTGGACATCTTTATGGGTTCAAGAAAGATAATATCCAAGGCTTCTGAAAAGGTAGTTGTGGAAGAAAGCATATCGTCGAGGGCTTTAAAGTAAAGCAAATAAAGGTCTTCAGCATGCTTTACTACCATATCAAAAATGGCTTCTTTACTATCAAAATGATTGTACAGCGAAGAGGGCTTTACTCCTATAGCCGCAGCTATATCCCTGATTGAGACTGAGTCGTAACCGCGTTTGGCAAATAAAATGGTGGATTCGAGTATAATAAGCTCTTTTGTCTTTGAAACGTCATCAAATAAAGGTAAGGGGACGATTTCGCCGAAGATCTTATATTTCAAATTAAGGGCGGACTGTTTGATCATAGACATCACCAAAAAAACCGTACCAAAAGCGCGAGGTACGAACAAATAAAAACCAACTAATACTAGATACAGCCTGTAAAGCTTGTAAAAAGCCAAAAAACTCGCAGACCTGACCCCTTAAACCTTAGGCCCGATCTAAAATCAAGGGCTTAAAAAGCAGCGAACAGAATAAAGATAACCTAAAGGCCATTTGCCTATGACGGTGAAATAATAAAAGAGGCATAAATAAACGTAAATTAGGCTCTTATGGACGAACGTTTCTTAGTTTAAAATCTAAAAAAGAGATTATAAAAACCTTTTAGCTCCCTTAACTATATTAGGACTAAGGCCTAAAAGGTTACGAGCCAACGTTGTTTAAGCTCTAATTAAAAATCCTGGCCTTGAAAAAATCTGAGGCACGCTAGATCGCTCTGGAATGCTTAAGTTTTGCTATCAATATGTAACTATTCAGGAGGTTAAATTTTGACTCTAGCATTGAACTCATTATTTTTCAGACTAATCGAGCGCACTATCTGATCTTTCAGAAGCCTCCTTAAAATCCTAAGAACAAGCGAAGAAGGCAGCTAATAAAAGGGCCTCTGAGGCCATCGTTGAGTCTATAAGGTTGCGGCTCAACCCGAAGACTTAATTAAGTCTTATTGGGTAAGAGAGACTTATATTCGTATCCGTAGGCTTTTTAATACTCGATCAGAATTTAGGAGGTAAACCACAAATTTCGCTGATCTTCGTTGCAATATCAAAATAGCCTCTAGCAGGACGAGTACATAGCCTATATGGCTTAATTTGATTTTAATTCTGGTAACCAAAGACTAGTATCCGGCTTTAAATCAATCTGCGCCTTTGTTGGATAACCTATTGGAAAACCATGGGAGTCTACTTAAGTTCGTTGATACCTAACCCACCCATCGGCCCAGGCTGGCGAGAATTGGCTGGTCATAATTTATTAGACCGGGTTTTTTAGACCAGAAATTTTCCTGGCGAAAGCAGCGTAGGTAACCTAAGTTTTTCTTTAGCGTCGAAAATATATTGATTTTATTTAGTAAGACCTACCACCTTAAACCTTACATCTATTAAGGCTACGATTGTCTAGTGGCGTTCTAATAGGCCTACGTCTTAAAGGCATTTGCGCCTGGTTTAGAATCTTAGCCGCTAATTTCGGTTTTTTAGCTAGAAACACCCTCTTTTATCCCATAGCGCCCTTTTTTTTGTGGCATTTAGGGTCCCCTAGAGTATGGATAAAAACCCTTGACCTGTCAGATTTGGATTTGGCAACGATAGGGTCTTTTGGCCTACCAACCGCAAAGAGGAGAAAAGTTTATGCCATATAAACACTAAAGATAGACTATGGCTTTAAGACCTCTAAACTTTTAAGCCGAGGATTAAACCCTAAAGCTATCGAAAGATTGAGGCCCAAGATTACTTTAACCAGACTGCTTACCTGGCGACCAATCCATAGTAATCCTTGCGCACCGCGATTTAAGAGCGTTAGCCTAGCGAACGCGGGGCGCTGTTAGAATTATTTCTCATAATACGCTTAATCTCAAGAAAGTCAAGATTTTAATAGAAAAAAGAAACACGTCCAAAGGTCCTTCCCAGATTTTTTTTCTAGAAAAAATTAATACTTTTGGCAAGATAGTGCTTTACAAAAAAAAATTGCTCCTTTTAAAAAAATTCTTTTTTTTCTCGTTTACGATTTGACCGAAATGAAAATACCTTTTTTCGTCGGATTTTTTAAGAAATTTTATTAAATCAATTGCCTTTTTTTTAGGCCCTTCTCCCAAACGGTAGTTTTGTCAAAATTAAACGAAATTGTAAAAAATATTTTTTTTGAGATCTTTTAATCTTATGCCTCTCGCTCTTCTGGCCCCAAAGCTAAAATTGGGACTGAAGTCATATAGCTGAATCATTTTCTCTCTAAAATTTTTAGAAAAAATGAGCAACCGACTTGCTTCCCGTTTAGTCATGCCTAAAAGTTTTAGCTCTATTTAAAGTCGACATTCCAATTCAATTTTTCGTTAAAAATCATTAAATACCTATTTATGTAAAAAGCCTCTTTAGCTGCCTGGCGAGGATAGTGGAAATCAAGCAGCATAAAATTTTAAAAAAAACTATTGTTACGTTTGCTCTTTTTTTCTTGCTAAACGAAAGAAATTTTTAGCTGCAATTCCAGTAATAATTAATTTTTTGAGCGCTTCAAGTCCAGCTATAAGTTTAACGGCCCTCGAATGTTATTTTCGAACTTTTACTCTTAAAATCCGAACTATTTATAAACCTATATTTTAAATCTTTAACATTCTATTAGTTATCTTTTTATATAGTAATATAGAATTTCATTAAATATTGATCAATATCGAGCCTTTTCTATTCAAATTTTTTGGCATCAATTTTGCTTTTGTGCTTAAGGCTCTAGTTTTTATTGCTAACTTATTGTTTTTATTAATTATAAATTGAGCTTTAAACTTAAATAGCCTCCTAAAACTGGCCATTAATTTTTTTCACCAAATAGGACCAAATAACTTGAGGCTCTTACCTGTCAAGTCTTGGCTATAGGGCTAAAAAGAGTATAATTTTAGCGAGAATTTACCTTTAAGCTGAAGGCATGATTTTGGCTAGCTGGTCGAAGCTGATCGAAGAGGGGGGATTAAGTTAAATTAAAATCCACGTCTAGAAATAAGGAAAAGCTCTTTAATTTTTTGAGGCTTAAGCTCTTACCCATAAGTGGGCTTGCTCAATGAAAGGTGGCCAGTTTTTTCCTAGATTTTTATGGTTTTCGCGCAGTAAAAGTGAACCACCTTGAAGGTTATATAATTTATTACTTTCCTCTCGTTTATCAAAGAAAATTGCCTTCAATTAAAGGTTATTAGTGTATGTTGAAAAAAACTTTTGCTTAAAATCTAACCATGTCCTCTACTTAAATTTTAGTATTTATGATAGATATAGCATTATTTATGCGAAAAAGTATTTCAAATAACTATTATAATAATATTAAATTTTTAAAATGTCTGAATGATTTTAATCAGAAAATTGAGGGGGAGGATGGAAGGTTCGGAAGGGTAAAGCGAGAAAAACTGCAGGCCTTAACGGCACAATGCAATTGAGTATTTAGAGCATTATAGTACCAAAAAGTGACAAAAGGCGGGAAGCTGGCCTATGGTACCATAGACCAGGCCTAGGGCAGAGGGAGATGGTGTTTGTGCTGGAAGAATTTGTTCAAGCAATGACGGCAAACTGGTCCACTATCTAAACGATATTTAAGTTATTTTTTCCCCTAAAAGTAAAATTTTTAGGCCCAGAACAAGATTAAGGTCCCATCAGGTAATATTTAGTTTTTTTGAGAACAGGTGGTATACTTTTTCCTGATAAAACGGGCCAGAATGGTATCCTTTTGGCTGGTAATATCCAGCTGGACAATATTTTCCGTCTTTTTTTGATAAAATAAACCGTCTATGTCTGGACAAAATAGACTGTCCCAAACTCGTTCACCAGCCCTTCCAAAAGGACTATCGCGCTTTAAGATTTTAGCAGCACGATCTATACTGTAAGGTTGCCTTTATTGGATTTTTCAAATTACGAGATTAATGGCTTCCTTTAGCCCATATTAGGCCTTAACTTCAGTCGAGCGGGAAGTAAAACAAGGTCTTGACGAGACCTTGTGAGGTTACAGATTCCTACCTAAAAAAAATGGCTATTTGAATTTTAATTTGATATATTTTTTTGTTTTAGTTAACCAAAAAACCGCTAAGGCGGCTTTTTTGGTTTTCTATAAAAAATAAACGTTTTTAATTTTTCTATTAGTTTTTGGTATCAATCAAAAAAATAACAAGAGATAATTTCACTATAGGCTATCTTTATCCTACTAAAAATAACCGAGGACTTCAATCTTCCAATTTCATTAAGTCATCAATAAGATTTAATAGGCAGTTTTTGTAGGACTATTTAACTAAACTATTGACATTATTTATAATTATTTTTATAGCTTATTATACATTAAGTTTTGTTTAACTTTTATATTTGACAATTAATAGAAAATAGGGGTTACGATAGGTGTCTGTTCACAAATGTGACCGTTTAAGGGCCCGTTCACAAGAGAGAACGCTGCGGTGCCAAGCCTATTGAGGGACGACACATTCCGCAGCAATGTAGAACCCTATAGAAGCTTAGTAATTTTATCATTAATCAAAGTTAAAATATATGGTTAGAGCATTGAGCTAAGTAGAAACGTTAAAAGAACTTAAGAGTATGCTAAAACTTAATTACAACTCGAAAGTTTCTACCAGCCGCAACGTAGTGAAAAAAAGACTTGGTGAAGGTTACCGGTTCAGAAAATTTAACTAGCAAGCTAACCAAGGCGGTCTACTTTTGGTGGTACGTAGTTCAAAATTTCGTTCACAAAAGTGGACCCTTTTTTTTGGTAATAAACAAAAGGCTCAAACTGGATCTATTGCTCACCAGAGCTATAAGCTTAATGGTGAATACATCCTGTCGTACCCCTACCGGCCCCCTCCCTTAAGATAAGAAGCTTAGCCTTCTTATCTGTTCAAGGCTTAAGAGCTTGGTCGTTTGAAGCCAATACAAAAACAATAGAGATTGGCCCCTAAAGAGATTCATTTTTTTGAGTTTATCAAGCCAATAAAAACCTAACTAAAAACGGCACAAACAATAAAGGCCTTACGGCGGATTTATTGCCCAATACAAATCCTAACGGAACAAATTAAATGTCAATTGGGAATATTTACTGCCGGTGTTTAGGCTGACCAGTTTAAAGCTAATCTCTGATCGAAGCGCAAAAAGTCCCCTTTATCAGTCCTTAAATTTGTAACATGTTCTTATTACTAGTTAATTTATTAGACTGTTTTGCTTTTAAGAGGTTTTTGCGCTTCGATCATCTCTTACTTATCTAACTGCTTGGCTCTTCATGGGGTCGAAACTGAAAAAACTTCAGACGTCTTATGATTAAAGTGGGCGAAGAAAGATTTGTCGCTAATCAACAATCGTTTTTGAGGCGAAAAGCGCCTCTACAAACTTAATGATTAATCCTGTCCCTGTGAACATGTGGTTGGCCTTATGACTTTTCAACCCAAAAGAGCGGTTAATAATTACAATCGTTGGTTAAAAACAGATCTCCACACCTACCTTAGTCAAGCCTTTAAGGCTCATGGTTAAATCAATCGGGCCGAAAAAACTCTATTGGCGCTCTATAGCAAACTTCTACCAATATTTAGGGGTAGGGCATATCTGACTAACAAATAGCGCCTATACAAAACTTCTACCAAATTTAAACCCACCAATAACCTTAAGGCCAGCAACCTAAATTTTTAGTTCTTTTGGTGAGATTTAGTAGCTTTTAAAGCCAGACCAAACTTTAGATTACTTACGGGGCTATTTTTAGTCCGTACTCTTTAGCTTAAGTGTCCGTTAACAAATGTGAACGTTTAAGGGCCCGTTCACAAGAGAGAACGTTGCGGTGCCAAGCCTATTGAAAGGGACGACACATACCACAACAATGTAGCCCCCTGTAGGTGCTTAGTAATTTTAACATTAACACTACAAGGCACCTTAAAAAAAATTTTCAGCCTTCCATTGGAGAAACGTGCTGCTGTATCAACCTTTCAATTTTAGCCTTTGCCTCAGACTCAAACGAAGAACATATGTTTTTTAATTGATGGTCCA
>JAITQT010000149.1 GCA_031288745.1 Deltaproteobacteria bacterium | reverse complement strand
ATATGTAGATGTATTAGAAATACGCTATGGGTGCCATGCAGATACTCTGACATTCTGCTCTCCTTCTCAACGCCGCTTTAATTTCATTAGCCTATTATCATAGACGGATGACGTCACGTTAAGAAGAGATGCTAAAGCTACCAGCTAAAGCTGGTGGTTTTAAACCACCAAAACCGGGACAATAAATTTAAGATATTGATGATTTAACACAAATATTATTTGAAAAAACTTTAAAAGCAACTTTAATCATAGCACATGTATTTAAGTTAAATTTCTAAGCGTGGCAGGCCTTCTGGAAAGGCTAATGAGCGGTTACAGTATAAAGAACTTATTTAAAAACTTCAAGTTGTCTTCTTTTCATTATTAATTAAATTTTTATTTATTATTTAATGTTTTTAAATAAAATCAAACTATTTTTAAATTATTTAACCCTGGTTCTATAAGGAGATAAAAAAAACTTGGGCAAAATGTAACCGTTCACCAAGTCTTTTTTCCCCACGTTACGGCTGGTAGCGACTTTCGAGTTGTAATTGAGTTTTAGCATACCTTTGATCGAAGCGCAAAAAGTCCCCTTTATTCAGTCCTTAAATTTGTAATATGTCCTTATTTCTAGTCAATTTGTTAGACTATTTTGCTTTTAAGAGGTTTTTACGCTTCGATCACCTTTAAGTTCTTAACATTAGTTCTTTTAACGTTTCTACTTAGATCTCTGCTCCAACCATATATTTTAACTTTGATTAATGTTAAAATTACTAAGCTCCTATAAAGGGCTACATTGATACGGTATGTGTCGTCTCCTTTCAATAGGCTTGGCACCGCAGCGTTCTCTCTTGTGAACGGGCCCTTAAACGTTCACATTTGTGAACGAACACGGCAAAATTAACCCACTAAGGCTAAAAAATTGGGCTCAAGCTAAAAAGGGACGTCAAAACAGCTTTAGCTTTCAAGTAATCTATGGTATATAATGAAGAGCGCAAGGGGGCTATATTGGTCAATTCGCTTAAAATCCCCCTTGTTTTTTTTATTACCTTAGCTTTAGCTGTTTGCCCCAAATAAATTTTTGGGACTCGGCCCGTTTGAGGATTTATCAATGTTGTTAACCATTGTCTCTTTTATTTTTTTATTGGTTATTCTTATTTTCGTTCATGAATTGGGCCACTTTTCCGTGGCCAAGCTTTTGGGGGTGAGGGTTGAGTGTTTTTCCCTTGGATTTCCGCCTAAAATAGTTTCCCATAAGATAGGCGAGACTGTATATCAACTCTGCTGGGTGCCTATAGGCGGCTTTGTTAAGCTATTGGGCGACGTACCGGGAGAAGAAATTTCTGAAGAGGATAAGGCTGTTTCTTTTTCCAGCAAACCTAATTGGGCTAAGTTTTTGATCGTCTTTGCCGGACCTTTTTTTAATTTAGTCTTCGCCGCCTTAGTTTTTTGTATTATTGCTTTGTTTAATGGTGAAAGCCACCTTTCGACGACTTTAGGACCCATTAAGGCCAATTCACCGGCGGCTTTGGCCTCTCTTAAGAGTGGGGACGTGATTAAGTCGATCGATGGTCAAGAGGTCCTCTATTTTGATCAGGTGATTGAGCAAATTGAAAACGGCAACGGTAGCGAGGCGGTTCTAAGAGTAGAGCGCGACGGGCGCGAGTTTGAGGCTAGGGTTAAGCCAGTCTCCAAAGAAGGTAAAACTCTCTTAGGCGACCCCTTCTTTTATTGGAGCCTTGAATTGACTCCAAGGTTAAAACCGTATCTAGGCCAGGTCCAAAAAGGTCGGCCGGCCGAAATGGCGGGCCTTAAGAAAGGCGATTTAGTGACGGCCATCGACGGTCAAAGCATAGACGATTTTACCCAGCTGACCGAGATAGTCTTAGGGCCCGAAAGCCAAAGGGCTTCCGAAAAGCCTCAAAAGAGAAATCCCTTAACCATAACTGTCTTAAGAGATAATCAGCTGCTCGATTTTTCCGTTACTCCAGAGGCCGCGCCCCAACAGGGCCTAGACGGGAAGACCAGTTACTCTTTTTTGATAGGGGTGACTAATTCCCCTCAACTGTTAGTTGAGAGCTTAGGCCCTATTCGAGCCTTAGGGGCTGGTCTGAACCAAAGCTGGAAAGCGGTGGAACTAACTTATTTGACGGTGGTTAAGCTTTTACAAAATAAGATTTCAGCCAAACTCATGGGTGGGCCCATCTTGATCGCCGAAGTGGCCGGACAAGGAATTAGGGGAGGATTAGATAAGTTTTTCGCCTTAATGGCTTTAATTAGCGTTAATTTGGCGATTATTAACTTATTTCCAGTACCCGTGCTCGACGGTGGGCAAATGGTCATTTTTATCATAGAGGGCATAAGGCGTAAGCCTTTAAACGAAAGGGTTAAGGGCGTAGGTCATGTCGTGGGCTGGGCGGCCTTAATCTGCTTGATGGTTCTCGTCTTTTATAATGATATCTCCCGCATCGTCACTCGCCTCTCTGGCCCTCCCACTGAGGTTGTCGAGACTATAAAAGAGTAGCCTTGTTTAGTTTTTAGCCTTGAAAACCCGTTGTTGTTAAGCTCTCGGGCTAGATTAAGAAAGATACTCCTGAAGCTCATTTTAACTACCGCCTTAAAGCTGGTTATAGTTACGCAGTTTAGTCTAAAATTATGTCTTTGGTTTTAGCTTTCGACACCTCTACTTCCATCATGACTTTAGCCTTAGTCAAGGTCAAGGTTAACGGTGAGTATACCCCCATTGCCTCTGTACGCGGCGACGGACTTTTGGGGCATTCTAGTTCGTTGGCCCCGGCCATAGACGAATTACTAAAAAAAAATGTCTTTGAATTCGGTAATATTGATTTATTAGCGGTTGGCCGAGGCCCTGGCTCTTTTACCGGCCTTAGAACCGGTTTAGCCTTAGCTAAGGGCTTAAGCGCCGGACTTTGTAAACCCCTTTTGGGCCTTTCTTCCCTCACCGTTTTGGCTGCGGCTCAAAAACCCTCCGGGGCCGAAAGGGAACTAGTGGCTCCATTAATTGACGCTCGCCGCGGCGAAATTTTTACGGCCCTCCATTCGCTTTCGGCCTTAGATTGCTCCCCTGAAATGATTTCCGATATCTTAGCCGTAAAGCCAAAAGACTTGTTCGCTCTATTAGAAAATCTTTCCCTAGGTGGTCAAGGGCCAATTCGCTTAACCGGCCCGGCCTTAGAGCTAGTAGGACCTCTCCCTCAAGGATTTGTTAGTGGCCAGGCTATAGCTCCCAAGGCCGAGGTCTTGGCCGTCTTGGCCGCTAAAGCCTTTTTTGAAGATCGCTTAGACGATTTTCCCCCAGCCCCTATATATGGCCGCTCGCCCGATATTTTTAAAACTTGGCTCCCTCCCAAACGCCTTTCCCTGCCCACGAGTTAACAACCGGTTCGACCAAGGTTAGTTTTTTAGCCCTCGCGAAAGGGCGATGAGTAAGATTGAGAGAGCCAGTTGGTTTAGAGGTTAACAGTTAGTTAAAGGCCTTGTTAGCCGAGGGCACCGATTGCACAGCTAGAAACTTTTGCCCTCACTTTACTCTCTCCAAAACACCTTTCTTTTCCTTGATATTGGTGGCTCGGCTTCTCCCAATAACGTCTCAAGGCCTGCTCAGCCTTCTCTCACCTTTTAACCCCGCCCCTCTCAGCCTACCTAACTAGACTTAATTCCAAGGACTCAGAGTTTTATTGTTACCTCCATTGAATTCAGGGTTGTTACCGCTCTGAACAATAGATTTGCCTAGGTCGCATTTGGCTACCTAATTTAATCCGCCTTTCCAGTGTCCGTTCACAAATGTTAACGTTTAAGGGCCCGTTCACAAGAGAGAACGCTGCGGTGCCAAGCCTATTGAAAGGGACGACACGTACCGGAGCAATGTAGCCCCCTATAGGAGCTTAGTAATTTTAACATTAATCAAAGTTAAAATATATGGTTGGAGCAGAGAGCTAACTAGAAACGTTAAAAGAACTAATGTTGATCGAAGAGCAAAAAGTCACCTTTATCAGTCCTTAAATTTGTAACAGTGCCTTATTACTAGTTAATTTTTTAGACTATTTTGCTTTTAAGGGGTTTTTGCGCTTCGATCAATGTTAAGAACTTAAGGGTGATCGAAGCGCAAAAAGTCACCTTTATCAATCCTTAAATTTATAACAGAGCCTTATTACTAGTTAATTTTTTAGGCTACTTTGCTTTTAAGGGGTTTTTGCGCTTAGCTCATGCTTGAATACATCATTAAACACTGGGATGTAGAAACTATCCACAATGTTTTGGATATAACCTTTGACGAAGATCATACCAAAGTCAGGAGGGATGACGCCCCTCAGATATTATCTGCCATGCGTAAATTGGCCTTAAACTTTATAAGGCCGATGGCTAACAAATGGCCGAAAGAAAGCAACGCATCCATCGTCAAATTAAACTCAACATGCAT
>JAITQT010000147.1 GCA_031288745.1 Deltaproteobacteria bacterium | reverse complement strand
GAGCTGTCCAAGATAATTTTGGGAAAACTCAGTAACCACTTATCCTGATCCACTTTTTGGGGTGTCTGTAAAATAATCCATAAAAATTTTCTCCAAAAAAAAGGGGCTGTCCAAGACTTTGAGGTCTTAACTGGCTAAACTTACAGGCTAAGAAAGAGTGTGTATTTAATTAGGGCCCTTTTAGAGCAATGTTTTCAGGGGTTCATTCTCCATTGGTTGAGTAAGACGTAGTCGTTGTAGGCACTATCTAGCTAGACGAAGGAGCTTCTTTATCGGCCACACACAGTATTGTGCGTGGCAAAGATCATTTTGTCGTAGCGAACAACCTCTGCGAAAAAGGGAATGCAAAAACTTAATTACAACTCGAAAGTCGCTACCAGCCGCAACGTGAGAAAAAAAAGACTTGGTGAACGGTTACAATTAGCATAAAAATATATAATTATATTAATTGATTTTTTATCTTATATCTATAAACTTATGTAAGTTTTTTTATTAATTTATCTTAAATAGTTCTGTTTTAGGCTAATTTTTCTTCTCCCCCATTCCTTAATCATAACAATCTATTTATATCGAGGATTGGTAATGGTCGATTTAAAAAATAAAATAATACCTGGCTACATAAACGATCTCGAGCCTTATGTCCCAGGTAAGATAATCGAAGACGTTATTAAAGAACTAAAACTTAAAAAGGCCGTTAAACTTGCTTCTAACGAAAATAACCTTGGCCCCTCTCCCCTTGCCCTTGAGGCTGTCCAAAAAGCCTTGGGCTCTCTTAACCGTTACGCCGACGCTGACGCCAGAAACTTAAAAAAAGCCTTATCCCAAAAGACCGGTCAGCCCATAGAAGGCATTATGACTCTAAACGGCTCTTCGGAGTTTATATATATTATTTGCCACACCCTCATAGGGCCCGGCCTTAAGGCCATTATGAGTCGGCCTAGCTTTACCTTATACGCTAAAAACTCCCAAGCGACAGGGGCGCAAATCTTAGAAATTCCTCTAACCAAATCTTTTGGTCACGATCTTAATAGAATACTAGATTGCGCCGACGAAACTGTTAGACTAATCTTTTTAGATAACCCTCTTAACCCCACCGGGGCCTATCTTAGCCCTGAGGAACTCTATGAATTTTTAAATAGGTTACCTATAACGACAATTTTGGTTCTCGACGAAGCCTATATTGATTTTTGCCGGGCCCCTCGCCCAGACTATAGTAGGTTGATGGCCGATAACCGGGTGGTCATTCTAAGGACTTTTTCTAAGATCTTCGGCTTAGCCGGCCTCAGATGCGGCTACGCCATGTTGGACCCAATTTTGGCTGAGGCCCTAAATAAAGTTCGGCAACCTTTTAATTTAAATTCTCTCTCCCAATTGGCCGTCTTAGCCGCTCTAAACGATGAAGAGCACATAAAGCGAACCCTTAAAATGAGTTGGGATTCTATTGACTTTTTCAACCAACTTTTTCCTCGCTTTAATATGACCGTCTCTCCTACCCAAGCAAACTTTGTCATGGTCGAGGGGAGAGACGATTATCCGGCCGAAAAAATGGTTTCCGCTCTCCTTAAGCAAGGGGTCATCATCAGATCCCTAGACTCCTTCGGTCTACCCTCTCAAGCCCGAATTACCGCCGGACCCCCCGAGGAGCTAAATTTTCTCCAAGAGGCCTTAGAAAAAGTCTTAGTCGGCTTGTAACTATCTTTGCTACCCGCCCTTAAGAGCCTAACCTTGGCCCTTACGTTTAAAAGGCTAAAAAAATGACCCAATATGAGCGCCATAGAAAAAAAATTGAGCCGCCTCAAGAGGCCGAAGTGGTCAAAAAATTAACGGAAAGATTGCTCGGCCAATCGCTCGTAGCTCTTTATCTTTATGGTTCAGCCATCTTTGGCCGCCTCGGTAAATTTAGCGACCTAGATTTTTTAGCCATCGTTAAAGACGATATCCCATCTTCAGTCATTGAAGATATGAGCCGCTTTCTAATGGAGATTTCAGGTCAAATCGGGAACCCTGAAGGTAAACGTCCTCTAGAACTAATCGTGGTCAAATATTCCGATATTACCCCCTGGCTATACCCACCTAAGTCTATATACCAATATGGGGAGCCTCTTAGGAAAAATTTTGAAGCAGGCTGGAGGCCTAAAACTCAAGACGATCCTGATTTAACTGTTATCCTATGCCAAACCCGCGAATGGAGCCTCACCTTAATAGGTCCTGACGCTGATAAAATCTTACCCAGCATTCCTAAAGAAGATTTACGTGAGGCAATTAGACAATGCCTTCCGGGCGTTTTAAACCATTTGAAGGGCCAGGAGCCAAACTCTTTATTAACCTTAGCTAGAATGTGGGCAACTGTAGAAACTGGCCGCTTCTATACTAAAGAGGAGGCCGCCAAATGGGCGAGAGAGCGCCTTTCCCAAGAGCAAGGTCACTTGCTTTATTTGGCTCAGCTGGCCTACCGAGGGGAGAGGGAAGACGATTGGAGTAAAATTTACGAGCAATCAAATATCCTCGCCCAAATCTTATCGAAAAAGATATTTAGCCAGAGCTGTCCAAGATAATTATTTTAAAACTCAGAAAACACTTATCCTGAGCCACTTTCAGTGGGATCCAGAAAAGAATCTGGAAGAGTTTTTCCCAAAAAATGTACTGTCCTAGACTCGGGGGTCTTAGCTTCCAAAACGTACAGGCTAAGAAAGAGTGTGTATTTCAATAAAGCCCTAATAGGTAATGGTTTGAAGTGCACATAGCTCTATCCTTCCTAACTTGTGGCCTATCCTTAGGCTTTATTTTGCTCTCCAAAATGTTGGCCTATCCCAACCAGGGCTTGATAGCTCGTCTTATAGCCTCCGCAGCTTCCTAGAACATACTTTGAGTGGTATCAAGCGGCGACTCGCCCAAAACCGAACCGGGGGAGATGTCCTAGCCTTTCGACCTGGTTCGGTCGCTCTCTATTTAAGAAAGACATCAGATCCATATAGCCAGCTGCTTTTATAAGTTGTTTTTTTTACAAATTTTTCTCAGGCGGCTGTGGCCATTTATAACTTTTCTGCGCAGAACTTAGTTCATTTAAGGATTAACAACCCGAGAGAGTCGCTTTTCTTGGCGTTGCGTTTGAGGATAGGTAAGTCGAGGGGCTCTTTTGGTTGAGAGCTTCTCGGCTTTGGTCTTTAAGCTGGCCCAGATGGCGTCGGTCAATAAGCACTCCATCGCGCCTACCCAAATGCTTGAGCCGTTACTAAGCGAGAGGCAGTACAATTACAGCTTAGCGCTTTACGACTAGCAGAGGCCCTTAAAAACGTGAGTTTTACAAAATTTTCTACATAAAACTCGTTTCAATTTTTCTTTTCGGTGGCCGACCCCTCTTTGGTTTTAATTTCTGGCGAGAAATATAAGTAGTCACACAGTATTTCAGTATCGGAAATCCGAAGGCATCGCATATGGCCACTTGCGATCCCATGAACGGTGTGATTACCTTAGCCCTGTTCGTATGCTCGATGCAACGTATTGAGCGCATCTCGTCGAGCACCTCTAGGGATGAAGATAAAGATACCACGCAAGTTTGTGCTGCTCCAGACATGGCGCACGTGAGAACCCAAGATGAGTGAGACGAACAGAATGAAAAGTCTTCCTCTCTGGCCATCCTCAGACCCATTCTGCTGCCTGTCGGAAACCATCTGATCCTTCATCATCTGAAAACACTTCTCCTGCTTATCGCGTAGGCGGTAGGCGCGTTAGGTTCTCATGGCGTCAAAGTCAACTTTATGGGTCATGATTCATAATAGAAAAGAATCCTGATAACTTACTATCCCTGGCCACCTTCTTCTCATCGCGCTCGAAGCTTTTAAGGGCCCCGGTAGCCTGGTCATAGACGATTTTGTAATAGCTTTTTTCTAGCCTAACCGTATCGCGGTCCTCGGGGATGCCTCCTCTTTTAAGCAGTTGGTTAAGATAGTCCTTTTGCTGGTCTAAGGCGATGTCGATTTGTAGCAACTCTCGACTTCTACGAATCGAGTCGAAGTACAGGTTCAATTTCAACCGGTCGTCCGCCTTCGTGGACTCGCCGACACTTTTAACGCGATAGTCGAAGTCGTATTGCTTGTGGTAGAGTTCGGCGTCGAATCGACCCGCATCGCCTCAAGACTACCACTGAATTCGCCCAACCCCTCAATCGCTTTCATAACTTGCTTCTGGCTAGTCTTGGCACACATTATCATTGGCTGACCTCGCTAGATGTGCTTTTCCAGGTTACGAAGCGTTTCGAAGCCGCGATCATTTATCCAGACAGTATTCTTGAAACCCACCTGGTCAAGGTCGGTGAAAATGACCTCGAGTGCGCGAGAATCGGGTATGTTGCCTGGAAACGTCCTATAGTAGTCGGTGATGGACTGGGTGAGTCGGGTTATAATGGCTGGGGGCAACTCCCTTGAGGCGGGAGCCTTGACGTTCCTCCGCCATCTCCATCTAGCGACACGATTGTAAGTGAACCCAGCTACATAGGGAAACATCGCCAGGGTAATCAGGTCGTCGATCATCTCGGAGTTGCCGCGGAAAACGACTTGAAGAGCCTGCCTGAGCCTGGTTTTCATAGCGAGCTGCTCTAACAACCAGATGTCGCCGTATAAGCAATTGTGTGATTCTCCCTCTTAGACTGGTCTTCCCAGACATCGCAACCCGGTGAAATTGCTAGCCACGCTAATGTCCCAATCATCTGGAAAGATGAGAAGAGCCCGTTCTTGTGGCGAAGCTAGCCAAAACAATTGGCCGGGAATGAACCTTAGTTGCTCATCAACCGTACCCCAGTAGAGATAGCGGTACTTCTTTGGAGTGTTCGTTCACAAATGTGAACGTTTAAGGGCCCGTTCACAAGAACTCTACATGGTCTTGTGCCCACCCCGACCAATGAAACCCGAGTTCTTGGTCCGAGGGACCGAGGAGCCGAGGGTTTGTTA
>JAITQT010000143.1 GCA_031288745.1 Deltaproteobacteria bacterium | reverse complement strand
TAACAAACCCTCGGCTCCTCGGTCCCTCGGACCAAGAACTCGGGTTTCATTGGTCGGGGTGGGCACAAGACCATGTAGAGTTCTTGTGAACGGGCCCTTAAACGTTCACATTTGTGAACTGACACCTACGTTGTTATATTAGGATTAAGACTAACGGCGTTATGCCTTCCTAAGTACCGCCTTCTTGAAGCTCTGGTTTTAGACAAGAGAGAGGGTAAATAAGAAACGTTACGGGGCGTACCACCATCTCAATAGGCCGAGATTAACGTTTAATTAGGCTTGTAAGAGTTTGATTTCAAAGTGTTTAACTCTGTTGGCTCTTAGCCCCCTTTCAAGAGAGGCGACGGTTAAGAGTTATCTGATGCTCTCGTGGCTAAATCAAAGGGTCTTGAGGCGATAAAGAAGATGAGGGTAGTTTATTAGATCTATTCGATCTCTTTTTGGTTAGTTAACATTTTTAGAAAAAATTAGGCCGCGCCCTCATTTTTTAAAGGGCGCGGCCGAGCCGAAAAAAGATTGGTGGGCAAGAGCTTAAAGCCTTAAAAGTCACTCGTTTTTGAGCGCTAGCTTAGTGTCTGTTCACCAATGTGAACGTTGCGGTGCCAAGCCTATTGAAAGGGACGACACATAACCACAACAGTGTAGCCCCCTATAGGAGCTTATTAATTTTAACATTAATCAAAGTTAAAATATATGATTGGAGCAGAGAGCTAAGTAGAAACGTTAAATGAACTGATGTTAAGAACTTAAAGGAATGCTAAAACTTAATTACAACTCGAGAGTCGCTACCAGCCTCAACGTGGGGAAAAAAGATTTGGTGAACGGTTACAAAATTTTAAAGGAGAGGGCTATAAGCTCTTGTTTCGCTTTGTTTTATAACTAATGTATCCTCCCCTAAAATTAGAGGTGGTCTTTTGGAAAGTTTTGCGATGTTTAAGCCAATTTTAAGAATTAGCTTTTTTTTTATTCTTCTAGCCTGGCTTGGTTTTTTTTCAAGCCCCTTAAAAGCCCAGTCGGATTGGATTGAGCCTATACATATTACTCCACGACAATTGGTAGAGGCGTACTTAACCGATTTTCACGCCGCCGACGCCCGCTACACTGGTAAGCTCGTAGTGGTGACTGGTCGGCTTAAGACCATAATCGTGCCAGAGCAGACTTACCGCACCCACCCTTTTCCTTTTGTTACTATGGATTCTGGTCCCAACCAGCCGTTGATAGTCTATTTGTGGGACTGGGAGGCTGTGGGCATAGGTCAAAATAGACCAGGCCGGACGGTCACCGTTATGGGGTTTTGCCAAGGGATCAAGCCGCAACTAAGCCTAATCAACTCTTGCCTTTATCCCGGAGGCTGCGGGGGGCCGGTGGCCAAGTTCTACGGGCCTTATTTTAAACTTCCGCCCACAGCGCCTAAACGTTTGCGCCGGCCAAACGATTAGGACCAGCCTGGAGGTAATAGTTAATCTAAAGCCACGGGGAGACTAAACTTCGCTTCCTTCTAGCTCTTAAGGCTTTTAGAGCTAAGATTTAAGCCACCACTTTATCGTAGCGATAAGTTGGATTGGGCCTTCCGGGGATGAGAGCGTAAAGATTTTTTATTTTTAAGCCCAGCTTTTTTTCATTGTCTAGCTCTTCTAGGCATTTCTTAATTAGCTCTTCTAAAGCATCCGGGCCGCATTCGACCCGGGCGTTAACTAAAATCGGCCCCCTTTGGCTTTCGCATTCACTTTTGGTGATTAAGGCTTTTTCTCTAACATCGACGATGTTCCCGATAAAGAGACCCTTGGGACTTGGCCAGAGCACCTTAATGTGTCCTGCCTCTATCTTCTTTTTTTCAAAGGCCTTTCTAAGTTTTTCCATAAAATAAGCTAAAAGTTCCTCTCCGTCAGGGTTGCTATAATCTATATCCGCGCTTAGATTTAGCCAGCCTAGCGCGGCTTCTCCGTTAGCGTAGCGGTCGTAGTCGATTTCTAAAAGATGATTGCCGGCTGCTTTAGAATCTAATTTTAATATTTCATCAAGCCATTGGCTCACCCCAAGGCCTTCGCGAGCTGAGATAAGGCTAACTTTAGCCTGGGGATAGGCTTTGGCTAGATTGTCGGCGAGATCTTTGGCCTCCGATTCGGAGAGTCGGTCGATTTTATTTAAGAGGATTAAATCGGCCTCTTGGAGCTGTTTTTCAACAATATAGCTCGCGTCTTTGTGGATTACGGGTATTTTTGTCCCTAAGACTTCCTTGGCCCTTTGGGGGTCCAAGAGGACGCTAAAGGGGGTGGGGCTAAATTTAGCCTTCAGAAGGTCTTTCATTGGTTGCAAGACGGTGGCGCTTAGATCAGCGCAGCTACCAACCGGTTCGGCCACGATGATTTGGGCCCCCCAATCGGTTAGGGCCTCGAGGGCCTTAGCAAAACCGTTAAAATTGCAGCAATAGCAGCTGCCGGTGAATTCCTCTAGGCCCTCTCCTCCGCCGAGCCAGATGGTGTCGGCCAGAGCGGTAGCTTGATCGTTGGTAACTAATCCGGTTTTTAGCCCTCTTTGGGTTAGTTCTTTTCTAGCTTTAGCTAAAAGGGTGGTCTTACCGGCACCTAGAAAGCCCCCGACTATAATGACTTTTACTGGGTTCATAATCTCTCCTCTAATTTAGTTAGGTTATAAAGCTGTTTTGAAGGGTTCTCGCTCTTATAATTGCCGCTAGTTTAAAAGCCTTGGCCTTAGGCCAAGGTTAGCGAGGGCGGGTAAAAATTTATCATCAAGCATTTTGCGCCCCTTTTGGCCTTAATTTTTAGCCGGCTGGTAACAGGTCATTATTCGGTAAAGGTAAGCCCCGGCCAAAGCTCCTAGACAAGCTGATAAAACGTAGACTAGAAAAAAACCATAAGGACCGGGAAAGGCCATGGGCCCCCAGCCGGCCAACCAGGCCACTAGCCTAGGGCCGATATCGCGAATAGGGTTAAGACAGGCTTGAGAGAGCGGGGCTAAGACCGAGATAAGGGCGGCCACGGCTAAACCGATAAAGGGCGGGGTTAACTTAGGACCAGGGCCCGCGCCATTATTGGGGTCGGTGAGGGCGAAGACAAAGGCCGCCAGCATTCCCGTACCCACGAATTCGGCCGACATAGCCGTAAATAGCCCGGAAACCTCGTTAGCCCATCCATGCTGCTTAAGCATACCCTGATGGGGAAAGTAGTTGGCTAGAGTCATGGCTGACAGCTCGCTACCGCTTTGGCCGCGAACTAAGCCTACGGAGAGTTCAAAATGCTCCAAGACTCCCTTAAATTGTAAATAAAGTAAGATTGAAGCGATAAAAGCGCCAATAAATTGGGCTAAAACGTAACCGGGGACCTTGCGCCAGGGAAAACCGCGATAGGTGGCCATGGCTAAAGTGATGGCCGGGTTAATATGGGCACCAGAGGCAGCCCCGAAGGTGTAAATGGCCAAAGCCACCGCCACACCCCAAACTACCGCCACTTGCCAAAGCCCCACTTGGGCACCGGTGGAGACCGCAGTCATGACGGCCCCGACCCCTAAATAAATTAAGATAAACGTCCCGCCCAGTTCTCCTAAGAACTCTTTTTTGGTAGGCATAGAAGCGTGCTCCATTATCTTGAATATAGAGGCCCACGTTGAGATAGGCCTAAGTTTTTTTAGCCAAATCTAAGCCAGAATCTTTAAGTTTATTAGCCTATTAGGTCTAACAAGGGCCTTTGCACCCGCAATTTTTTTTGGCAGACTTTTTCATTTTCGGAAAGAGGGCTTTATTTTTAGGCCCTTGATTTAGACTGCTTCCTTCTGGAGTTGGGGGAGCGGCGATCTGCTCTAAAGGCTCCTTAAGTTCACTTAAATGAAAAGGCTGTAGATTCTCCTCAATTAAGGCGATTAAACTGCCTATTTGGGAGCTAAAGTTAGTCAGAGTCTCGCGCCATTTGGCTAGACAGCCCAGACCCTTTTTGGTCAGCTGAAAACAGCGCCTAGGAGGGCTGGCCTCCTCGGTATGCCAACTTGACTGAACATAACCAAATTTTTCCATTTCTTTGAGGTGACGATATATGCCCCTCGAATCTGGGGGCTGGCCGTTAAATAAGCTTTCTTGTTTTTCTAGTTCCGACTTAAGGGCATAGCCGTAACTGGAGCTGCTGGCCAACCAAGCCAATATTAAGGGATGGACCAGCTTATCTAGCGTTTTACCACCAGCCTTTGAGGTTGAGGGCCAGATCGATTTTTTCCTGTTTCTATTCATAACTGGCTTAAAGTGAACTGCAACCGTTTACCAGCCCCGTTTTGAGGTCCTCGAATATTTTCATATTTCACGGGATAAGCTACCAAATGCGAACTTAATAAATTGCGCTTATGTGGTTGGTAAATTTTTATTTCAAAAAATAAGGATAAATTTTTAATTTGGAAAAAACTGGCGAAAATAAATTTTAAAATAGGAAGTAGACAAATAAGCAATTAATTTCGGTTAATTACTCTGCCCTAGCTCATCAGCCATAAATGAGGCCCCAAGGCGGCTAAAGCTTGCTTTAGGCTAGTGGCTAAAAGATTAAATCTAATATATGACTAAGACCATTAGTAGAGTTTGTCCTTTATA
>JAITQT010000135.1 GCA_031288745.1 Deltaproteobacteria bacterium | reverse complement strand
CGTATCGATACTCCAATTTCGTCTTCTCCAAAGGGCAGGTTTAATTTATCCCTCTCATTGAAGAGTAAACCATTTGAGAGCAAATGTCTAGAGAAAAAAAAGCGCAAAAGTACGACTGGGGCGGAGCCGCTCCCTCGAACCGTAAATCGGGAAAGCCAAAAACTCAGGCGGCTATTAGGCTGAAAATTGAAAAGGATAATTCCCCACCAGATTTTATAAACCACTGAGCGTCAATAGTCAAATTGGAATATTGGAATATGGTACATTGTTGTGTTAAGGGTTTAGGCCTAAAAGGGGCTGTTATGATGCCTTAGATGCATAGGCGGTGGCGATTGGCAGAAAGAAAGTGAACTGGATACTTGATGCGGACCTCAAAGGGTTTTTCGATTCCAAAGCTCATATGGATGTAGGATTGCTGACCAACGCAAACTGCGGCTAATAGAAATGGCTTAAGGCCGGAGTGGTGGAGGAAGATACCTTACCCTAAAGTTCTACATCTCTATCCTGAAGAGAGGTTTGACGCTAAACATCCAGAGCCCAGTGCGTTAATTGCGCCCACTGGGATCGGTGCGGGGGTGTTGAAAATTTAAGGATTGATAAAGGGGACTTTTTGCGCTGCGATCAATATTAAAATCTTTAAGGGTATGCTAAAACTTAATTACCACTCGAAAGTCGCGACCAGTCACAACGTGGGGAAAAAAGACTTGGTGAACGGTTACTTTTTTTAACTTAAAGAAGGTAAGGGGGGAAAAAGATGAACAAAGTTTTAGATAAGGTAAGGGGAGTTTAAAGCGTTAGGTTGGCCGTAGTTTAAGCCAAATAAACGGAGGCTAGGATGAAGACAACTAACTAAAGAAGCTAAGAGTATTAATAAGCCAAGTAAAAGGTTTAATAGAAATAAAAAGCGTGGCGGGGACGACGGGATTTGAACCCGCGATCTTCTGCGTGACAGGCAGACGTGTTAAACCGCTTCACTACGTCCCCGAACGAGTAGCTCAAGAATTTAATAACATCAAAGAGTTTAGAAAATAATTAACTTTCCTTAACCTTCTGACCAAATGGCGGATAAGGACTCGAATTATTTATCTTACTTTTTTTTTAAAAAAAGTCAAGTAATTTTCGGCCTAGGGCAGGGCCAAAGCGTCAAAATTTTGGTTCTTATAAGTTAATCAGAATGACTTGGTAAACGCCTTTTTTGTGTGTTGTTATAAGAAGGTCTGGGTGAAAGCCGGGTGCGGTAACTCCCCAGACTCGGTTTGACGGGGGAGGACTGGAGACGGGGCGAAAGCCACCGCGCCAGTGCTCTACCCTATTTTAATTACAAAAAATATCCTGGGTAACCGTTCACAAGGCCTCTTCAAGCCCTTATTTTCAACTTTCCGCTCGACTGTAGGTGTCAGTTCACCAATGTGAACGTTTAAGGGCCCGTTCACAAAAGAGAACGTTGCGGTACCAAGCCTATTGAAAGGGAAGACACGTACCGCAACAATGTATACCCAGGACCGAAAACATTTTCCGCTCCATGGCACCTCCCGCTGCCATCTGCCTTTGATGTCTGAAGTTGAAACCGGCAAATCATTTCGGTCGTCAGTATAGCCCCCTATAGGAGCTTAGTAATTTTAACATTAATCCAAGTTAAAATATATGGTTGAAGCAGAGAGCTAAGTAGAAACCTCAAAAGAACTACTGTTAAGATCTTAAGGGTAGGCTAAAACTCAATTACAACCCGAAAGTCGCTACCAGCCGCAACGTGGGGAAAAAAAGATTTGGTGAACGGTTACCAATTTAAAAAATCCATTAAAAGCAACCTTATCGAGTATACAATGCCCTGCTAAAATATCAAAGGCGGCAGGCCTCCTGGAAGGGCTGGTGAACGGTTATGATAGCGACTGGATAAACCAGCACAACATAAGAGAGGAAGAATCTCTATGATTAAAGCTTAGCTAGCGAGTCAGCCCCGAGTCTTGTATAGACATCCGTGAGGGTGCCTACGAAGCGTAGACAGGGGAGGTAATAAGCCAGCCATTGAGCCCCGAAAGTCACTCTTTTGTGGGCGTCTATGCTTTGTAACCAGCACAAGACAGGACCCTTGACGGCGTTTTAGCGAGCCTCAGTGGGGCCCCACGGTGTCTGAGACCCATAAACGTTGTGTATGAGAACAGTGAGATCTCTGTCTCTCCCTGGTTAATGGAAACCGGGGACGGCGTAGGAAGCGGAATGGGTAAACTATGTAGGTACTGGGCAGAGAAGTCAGATTCGCTCGTAGTACTGATGAAGGGGCCGAACAACTGCCGCTTGTGGGTGGGCGGAGGCTCTGGAGGGAAGGGGTGGACTCTGGAGAACACGAGGCCAGAAACCAGGTCCCAAACGCAGAACTGGAACCAAAACGAAGTATCTCCTGAAGAAGGAGTGAAAAGAGATATGATAAATAGCGGACTAGCTCGGGTGCGCGAATGGGCCAAGAAGGATAAGAGTGCCAAATTCACGGCGCGGCTTCTGTTTGGGACGGTCGATTTTGTCCAGATAGAGACGGTTTATTTTGTCATAAAAAGACGGAAAACCGATCCAATTAAGCCTTTTCCCTAAATAAAGACGGAAAATATTGTCCAGTAAAT
>JAITQT010000065.1 GCA_031288745.1 Deltaproteobacteria bacterium | reverse complement strand
AATATCATAGCTTATTTCAAAACCATACCCGACGTTAGAGTTAAAGGGCGTTCAACTTACAAGCTATACCAAATCCTTACTATCCTTCTGATTGCCACTACAGCTGGCTGCAAAGGGTTGCCTAGGATCTGCCAAAAAGGCGGTCAAAATCTGAATTTATGGCACAATAACACCCGAAAAATGGAATTTTTGCAAAAAAAATAGTTTGCGATCCTCCTTATTGCGAAGTTAATCAATAAGAATTTTTTTTGGAGTCGGCAGAAAAAAATGGTCCCGCCTCCATATCCAGAGATTTTTTTCGAGGGGGATTTTTGCGCTACGATCAAGTTTTAGCATACCCTTAAGTTCTTAACATTAGTTCTTTTAACGTTTCTACTTAGCTCTCTAATCCAACCATATATTTTAACTTTGATTAATGTTAAAATTACAAAGCTCCTATAGGGGGCTACATTGCTGCGAGATGGGTCGTCCCTTTCAATAGGCTTGGCACCGCAGCGTTCTCTCTTGTGAACGGGCCCTTAAACGTTCACATTTGTGAACCGATACAGTAGCTCAAAGGACGAACTTGAGGCCATGACTAAGACGGAAGCTTTTCATGCGTAATCCGACCTGAATAGGGGAAAAATAAAGAAAGTTTTACCCAAAAACTAAAACATTTACCTTGAGGCTCGCTATCTTACTTTAGGAGAAACGGCCCAGCTTGGAAAATCATTTCGTTTATTGCTCTTAAATGACTTGGCCTCTTTAGGAGAGTAAATTTCGCGGTGCCCGCTCATCCATTAAATAAGGTTTGGAGGGTTTAGCGCCGCCATAAGCGCGGGTCCATAAGGCTGGCGTACTGACTAAGGGAAAGACCTTTTTGAGGCTTTTCGACTATTTTTTTTAATTGATCTTTTTAGAACGTGAGCCGTTCTAGAGTTAAAGGAGGCGCTCTTGACCAAAACATTTGCTACCGACGCCGTATTTGTTAAACACGCTAACGACGGCGTTTTTTTAAAACCTTTTTTTGGCAAAGACGATACCGGCGGCCGGGTTAACAACTTGGAAATCATCATTGTCCCCGGCTATGAAATTTTGCCCCACTCTCATGCCCACAGCACGGAATATTTTTACGTGGTCTCGGGGGAAGGTGACTATTTAGAGGATACCACTTGGCACAAGATTAAGGCCGGCGACGCCTTTCAGGCTTTAGACGGCGTGGTTCACGCTCTTAAAGCTACTGGTAACGACGTGCTTAAACTCTTCTCCACTTTTAGCCCCCCGATCATGTAATATAAGAACTCGGGCTTATTTTTTTTTAGACGGGGCTTTCGGGTCCCGTCTTTTTTTTAGGGGCCAGATAGAGGCTAAATCACCGGCGGACGCCTTATTAGCTCTTGCGCTAACTCGGCGGCCCGTTTCACCCGCGGCTTTAGTTCTAGGCGGGTTAAATGACTGATGTGCTCGCTAACTAAAGAGACTAACCTAACAAAATCGCCAGGGTCACGACCAAAGATTTCCGAGCAAACCAGGTAGTCAGCCCCCAAGGCCCAGCTGTAGACGGCCTTGGCCGCTTTGATGGATAAAGAGGCGGGGTAAGGAAAATTTCGAACTTTAAGGAGTTGGCAAATAGGCTTGATAGAATTGGAAAATTTGTCTAAGGCGCTAGATAGGGAAGGGGCCGAAGCTAGTTTTTTTTTCTTTGGCCCTATAGTTGACCGAAGAGGGTAATCTGAGTATAAAAGGGCGGAGAAGACTGCGGCCAAAAGCTCACCATTGACGGGTAGGCCGTTGTTAATGAAGGCCTGATGGAGCACGAGAGGGTGTTCGAGTCTAAGCTCGGCTGCCAGTTCTCCATCTTCGGTTAATCGACCGTTAAGGTCAACGTAGCCGCTCTCTTTAAGAAACCTTAGACTCTTTTCAAAGCTAAGCTTAAGTTTTCGAGAGGCCTGCTCTAAGCCTAATTCCGTTCGATAGGTAGCGTTCTGCCAGGCCGAGAGGGATTTGGCTAGGAGAAAGGGGATTTGGTCGCTTTCAAGAGATTTTAAGAGATTTAAAACCATAGTGAAATTTATTTTTAGAGAGCTTCGAACGGGATTGGGAGGAGAATTGGTTAAGCCCTCGATTAGTTTTAAATCCATATGAGATCCAGGCAAGAAGACGGCAAAGCCTATATGGTCGAGGCCGCGCCTTCCGGCTCGTCCGGTCATCTGGGCTAAATCGGTGGCCGTTAAATCTTCAAAGGCTTGACCGTTAAACTTATCGCTATCAGTTAAGACTACGGTCCTCGCCGGAAAATTTACCCCGGCCGCCACAGTGGAGGTGGCGAATATAGCTGACAATAAATTACTAGTCATCAGCTCTTCCACCAGCATTTTATAACCTGGAAGATGCCCGGCGTGGTGGGCGGCCACGCCCTTAGAAATAATCTTTTCTAGACCAGCGTAGTTCTCTAAATATGGGTGATAGGCCACATAGCGCTCAATTATTAAGCGCCTAGAGCGTATTCTGTCCTGAGTCTCGCTAACTAAGGGCTTAGAGTGGGAGGCTGCTTGGTCGCAATCGCGGCGAGATTTTAGAAAATAAATGGCTGGAAGTAAATCGAGCTTTTCTAAGTGCTCAAGGCTGGCGTCGGGATGAGCGAAGCCGTTATAGTAAAAAAAGCGATTACTATTATGAGAACGTTTATTTTTAACCTCCTTTGATAAAAGAGATAAAGAAGTATTTTTAAGGCAAAAGCTAACTAGCGGCACAGGTCTTTCACCGCCGTTAACCACCTTAGCGCGGCGAGAGCGATTGCGTCCGAGCCAGTCGGCCAGATCGTCAGCGTTTTCTACCGTGGCTGATAAGAGTAAAAACCTAATGTTACTGGGGGCGTAAATCATGACCTCTTCCCAGACTACGCCGCGTTCAGGGTCCGATAGGTAGTGGGCCTCGTCTAAGATTAGTAGATCGCGCTCTAGGCTTTCTTGCCCAGCCATAGTTAGGTAGAGCTGGTTGCGTAAAATCTCGGTCGTCCCCACAACTATTGGGGCTAGGGTGTTTATTTTATGATCGCCGGTTAGTAAGCCCACGTTTTCTGAGCCAAAGCGCTTAGAAAATTCTAGATACTTTGAGTTGGAGAGGGCTTTTAGGGGGGAAGCATACCAGCTGCGGCGGCCGCGGGAGAGTTCTCTTTCAATGGCCTCTTTAGCGATCCAAGTTTTGCCGCTTCCAGTGGGGGCGGTCACGATAACGTCCCACTGAGCGATAAGCTCGACCGCTTTAATTTGAAACTCGTCAGGGATTAATTCTTTAGGCTCTGGCACACCGATGCGGCTTAAAAAAGGTTTAACCTCAGGGTTGACTTCAAATTTAAAGCTTTTTTCTTCCCCCTGAAATTTTTTTTCTAACCTATCGCCCCTAACGACTTTTTTTTTCTTCCTTTTGTGGTCCGCTCGCCCTTGGAAGCTATTAGAAGCTTTTGGTTTAGCTCTCTTTTTGGGGGTTTTGTTCGATTGCCTCTCGGAAGAGTCTTGGAGCTCATTAAAACCTTTGGGCGTTTTAGATGGGCGAGGCAGTGGAGAGTAGTTATTATCCGGTTCGGACATTTTAGATTTGTTCCTGAAAAAATGAGCCTAAAGCCGCTAGGCCCAAGGATTCCCTTAAAGGGCCAAAAGAGAAGGAGTTAATCGGGAAGGCGGTAGTTTTTAGCCCGACCGTTCTCCCACCTCACCAACAGTGCCGTTGAGTACCGGGCGCTTAAATAGTAGATAGTTAGTTACTACTTATAGCCTTTTACTTTAAGTAAAAGTCAGAGCTTTTCTTTGTTTTCATTCATTAATACTCAGATTCAAAGACTAAGCCCTTACCTAGTACTAAAGAACGAAATGATTTTTTATTTTAGGCCTTAATTTTTGGACCTCTTCGGTTGTAAAGTTGCCCCGCCTATTGGCACCAAATTATTAAACAACTGAACATTCTCGCTAATAAGCTTATCTAAGTCTCTATTATCTTTAATATTTTTAAACACCAATATAAAGCCTATTTTAGTATAAATTTATTATAATATTTTGTTATAAGTTTGATTTTTAACATTTTTCCATAACCTCTCAATCAAGTTCAAGTTGGGGCTGTAAGGCGTTATATATATTAAGATGATACCAAGCTTATCGGCAAGTTCCTGCACAAGCTTGCATTTCTGATATCTGGCGTTCTCAAGAGTTAAATACACTAACTGTCCCGCATACTCTACGGCTATTTTCTTGTTTAGTTCGCAAACCTCAGTTGCGGTTATAACGAATCATTTGTTACCGTAGTCAGCTTCTTTGAGGCCAGAGCCAACGGGCTAAGAACATTGTATCGCCCACGGCCTAAAAATGTTTTTATAAATCGGTGAGTTTGACACCAGATTTGGCCAAGATAATCGCAGCCCATAACAAAATGAGCGCCGTCAACGGACAACAAGGCCATGGCCCCCTTTTTAGCCTTCTCCATTAGCGCAAGTAAAACTTCCTGATAGAATGGGCGCTGCTTTTTAGGCTCTGCCTTTGCCGTTAACGAGCCGCTTTTCAAAAGCTTGAAGCTATATTTTTTTAGAAGCCTCAACACCGT